>NZ_CALUWO010000005.1 GCF_944324505.1 uncultured Desulfovibrio sp. | reverse complement strand
GCCCGCTGTCAAGCACTTTCTGCCTGCCGGAGAAAATTTCTTCCCGGTCCGGCCCGCTCCACGGTGCTTCGCTCTTCGTTTGTCAATGCCTCCCGAAGGGCACTTGCCGTTTCCCCCGGGCGCGAAGTGCGTTTATGCGCGTCTTTTGCGCAGGAGTCAAGCAAAAATGTAACAACTGGCAAAATTTTTCCCAGAAGCCCCTGCCGGGGCTTCTGCCCTCAGCGCCACGACCGCTTGCTCCGGGGAGCCACCAGGTGCCGCTGATGCTCTGTCCAGAACAGCGGTTTGAGCCGACGGGCCAGACGCGAGGTCAGCTTCACGAACTGCCCCACCAGAATGGCCGAAATGAGCGTCCCTTCCCGCAGGCCCACCACTTCGCCCAGCACGACGAGGGACAGCACTGCCGCCGAAATAACCAGGGACACATCGAAAAGCACCTTGATATTCCCGAATATCTTTTTGGTCTTGTACGCAATGGCAATGACCATGCCCTCGCCCGGCAGGACGGTGGCATTGCAGACGATTTCCAGACTGATCCCCAGACCGAGCACAGCAGAGCCGCCCACGCACATGACCATCTGCCAGACGTAGTCGTCTGTCACCAGCGGCTCGGTGACCCACATCCAGAAGTCAATGCCCAGGCCGAAATACAACACCGCGGGCAGCTGCATCAGCTGAACCAGACCGAACTGTTTGCCCAGAAGAATTTTCTGCACAGCCAGAAAAACAACATTGGTCAGAAAGGTGGTCATGCCCAGACTGAGCGGCAGCATGAAGGTCAGCGCATAGGGCAGGCTGCTGATAGGCGTTGTGCCCAGATAGGCATTGGTGGTCAGGGCCACCCCCAGAGAACAGATCAGCAGGGCCACACACAGGCCCCCGTAACGTTTGGCGATTTCCTTTTTCGTTTTCATGAAAAGGGGAATACGCCATTGGTATGTTTTGTGCAAGAGGGCTGTTTCTGCCCTGGCCGGCTATTCCAGCAGGCTGCCCACATCCCCCCTGCCCATGCGCAGCCCAAGATGCCGGTAGGCCTTGGCGGTGGCCATGCGCCCGCGAGGGCTGCGCTTGAGAAAGCCGCACTGGATCAGATAGGGTTCGTAAATTTCCTCAATGGTGCGCACTTCTTCCGAACAGGCCGCGGCCAGGGCCTTGATGCCCACGGGGCCGCCATCGTAATGCCGAATGACCACTTCCAGCAGGCGCCTGTCCATCTGGTCCAGCCCCAGCGGGTCCACATCCATGCGCTGCATGGCTTCGGCGGCCTGTGGTCCGGTAATGGTTGTGTGCCCGTGCACCAGGGCAAAGTCCCGCACACGGCGCAGCAGACGATTGGCGATGCGCGGGGTGCCGCGCGAACGCCGCCCGATTTCTTCCGCCCCGTCCGGGCTGATGGAGACGCCGAGAATGCGGGCCGTGCGTGTGACGATGCGGGCAAGGTCCTGCGGCGCATAGTATTCCAGGCGGGCCACAATGCCGAAACGGTCACGCAACGGTGAAGAAATAAGCCCCATGCGCGTGGTGGCCCCCACCAGCGTGAAGGGTTCCAGGTCGATCTTGACGGTACGGGCGGCCGGCCCCTGGCCAATGACCAGGTCCAGCTTGAAGTCCTCCATGGCGGGATAGAGCACTTCCTCCACGGCAACTGGCATGCGGTGGATTTCGTCCACAAAAAGCAGATCGTTGTGTGACAGATTGGTGAGAATGGCTGCCAGGTCTCCGCTGCGCTCCAGCACCGGCCCGGAGGTACAGACCAGGTTGACCCCCAGCTCCGCAGCCATGATCTGGGCAAGGGTTGTCTTGCCAAGACCGGGATTGCCATAAAACAGGGTATGGTCCAGCGCCCTGCCCCGCTCGCGGGCGGCATCCAGATACACGCGCAGATTGGCGCGCAGTTCATCCTGCCCGATGAAATCGTTCAGGGAACGCGGGCGAACGCTCTCATCCAGCGCGGCCGCATCCTGGCTGACCGCGGTTTCGGGCGTATGAAAAAAATCCTGGGCGCCGGGCATCGGGCCATCCCCTCCGTTCTTGCTCATTTGCCGTTTTTCACCATGCCGGAACGCTGCCGGCGCTGCCGCGGCAACGGTTTTCCGCCCGCAGCGTCACGCTCCGCGGCCTGTGTTCCGGGGAGTTTTCCCCCAAAAGGCTCCCGGCCAGCGCGAGGGGGGTGTCTTGCCGCCGCTTGCCTGCGCTATTGCCCAGGCAACGGCTGTACGGGGATACGACGCTGCCGCTTTGCCGCTTGCCGCCCGGCAGCCGGTTGCCGGTCTCTGGCACGACACCACAAGCGGCCCTCCTGCGCCCTGGCAGGCGTGCTAACCCAGACCGCGGGCCAGCCCCTTGAGGGCCGCTCTCAGGGCGCCGGTGACATCCAGGTCCGGCTGCTCAAGCAGCAGCTTTTTGACCAGCGGCGCGCATTCATCCTCGGCATAGCCAAGGTTTGCCAGACCATCCAGCACATCCCGAAAGACGGACCCCGGGCGGGCATCGCCGGTCAGCACGGCCCCCTGCGGGGCATCCTCCACCTTGAGCTTGTACTTCAGCTCCAGAAAGACATGTTCCGCCGTTTTCTTGCCGATGCCGGAAACGCGCGTCAGGGCCAGCACATCATCTTCCAGAACAATGCGCCGCAGGTCCTGGGGCCGGAAGATGGACAAAATACCCAGCGCGGTGCGGGCGCCCACCTTGGAGATGGAGGTCAGCACCTCAAAGGTCTGCCGTTCCTCAAACGTGGCAAAGCCGTACAGCTCCTGTGCATCCTCGCGCACCACCAGACTGGTGTAGAGGGCCAGCGGCTCCCCCCGGCCGGGCAGGGACGACAGCGTATGCGCCGGCAGGGCCACCTCATAGCCCACGCCACCCCGGGTCACCACAAGGCAGTTACTGCCCCAGACCTCGGCCTGCACCCCTTCCAGATAGGCAATCATGCTTCCTCCCCTTGCCGTCCCTAGCCGCCGATACCCCACATGGAGCTGGTGGCCACGGCCGCGCCACGCCGTGCCTTGAGGATGTCCACCCCCAGGGGCTTGCGCCGGCAGGCTGCCTGCACCACCCTGTCCAGCGCCGCGTCATCCAGACGGGGATGGCGGAAGATGGCCCGCAGACGGTATTCCCTGTCGGCAAAAAGGCAGGTGCGCAGATGCCCATCGCTTGTTATACGCAACCTATTGCATTCATTGCAGAAATGATTACTCATGGGCGTGATGAAACCCAGGCGCCCCCGGCCGCCGGGCAGGGCATACATGCGGGCCGGGCCGGCGTTGCCCGGCTCAGGCGCCAGCGGGACCAGCGCCGTGCAGTCCCGCGCCGCCGCCAGCATGTCAGCGGCGGGCCAGAAGTAGGTATCGCTCCACAAGGTATCGCCCCCCATGGGCATGAATTCGATGAAGCGCACATCCACCGGCAGGCTGCGTGCCGCATACACAAAGTCAGCCATCTGTCCGTCATTGATGGTCCGCAGGCCCACGGCATTGATCTTGACGCGTATGCCCGCCGCCAGCAGGGCATCCAGGGCGCCAAGCACATCGGGCAGCATGTCCTTTCCGGTCACGTGGGCAAAGGTCTGCCGGTCAAAGCTGTCCAGCGACAGATTGACGGCGCTCACTCGGGCCTCGCGCAGGGCGTCCAGATTCTGGGAAAGCAGGGTGCCGTTGGTGGTGATGCGCAGATCCAGCGCCGGAAAGCGCCGCCGCAGCATGACCAGAAAGTCGCCGCAGCCCCGGCGGGCAAACGGTTCTCCCCCGGTAAGGCGGACTTTCTGCACGCCAAGGCGCTGCATGGCCCCCACCATGCGCAGCATTTCCTCATAGCGCAGCACATTTTCATGGGGAATGAAGCTGTGCCGGGCATTGCTGCTGCAATACAGACAGCGCAGATTGCACCGGTCCGTGATGGAGAGCCGCAAATAGCGCACCACCCTGCCCCGCATGTCGGCAAGGGAAAGCGTCCTTGCGCCCTCCCCTGCTGCGCGGCAGTTGCCAAGACACTCTTTTCGATTTACAGAAGCACTCATGAAAAACCTGCTCTTGATGGCGGCTCTGCCCGCCCTGCTCCTGTGCACCCGGCCGGCCATGGCCTGGGACGGATTTGATGCCGACTCGGCCGAACTGGTCGAGATCATTCCCGACGCCCTGCCCACCAAGGGTGAAAATGTGGACGTGCGGGACTACTCCACGGATATCACCACCACCTGCCTTGTGGAAAGCGTGCTGCGCAACAGCCGCACGGTGGAGGTGGTGGTCATCACACCTGACGGCGGCAGGCGCACGCTGGTCATGGAAGGACGCTAGCCGGCCAGCGCTTCCGGCGGAGGACGGCCCGGCGTGCCGGCGCCCGCTCTGGAGCAGGCACCGGCGAAAACGGCGGGATCAGTCCCGGCCTTCCTCGTAACCAGGCAGCAGCACGCTGGTGCTCGGTCCCTGGCCCTGGGCCTTGGGGCAGTGTTCCTGCAGATGGCAGATTTCACAGCCCCCCTTGAAGGGATAGTGGGTCACCAGCGCAAAGCGCCGGTTGAGCGTGGACTGATTGGCCTTGTATTCAAGGCCCAGACCGGCAAGGGCCTGCTTCAGGCTTTCGGTGGGGCGCGGGGCAGGCGCACAGCCGGCGTCCTCCACTTCAGGCAGGATTTCCTTCACGGCGCACATGCACATGAACTGGGCCAGGTTGTTGTCCTGCCAGCCATCGGAAGGGGCCTTTTCCCACCGGGCATCCACGGCCTGTTCCACACTTTCTGGCAGCCACACCGCCAGATAGGCGGTCTTGCCGGTGCTGATTTCCACAACCTTGAGTTCCGGCAGCCATTCGCCCCACAGACGCACAAGGCGTTCCAGCACAGCTCCGCCCAGGCGGCTTTCCTGACACAGGGTCATGAAGCCCTCCATGTCAAAATAGGGCAAGACTTCATGTTCCGTTATGGTGATATCGCTCACAGTTGCTCCTTGTCATCAGGCTGATATTGGGGGGAAATTGTGGCACCACGACGCCGGCTCCGTCAAGGGGGCTGGCGGGATGTCCAGGAACCTGCCGGCACTTTACTTCATACCCCCTCTTCTTTACCATTCCGCTCGTCCTTTTTGTCAAGGAGACAGCATGAGTACCGACCATCCCGAAAAGATCCGCTATATCTACAGAATGAACCCCGAAACCCGCCTGCATGCCGCCCACGGCGTCTGGGGGGGCATCAATCCCCAGGGGGAAATCGAGCTGAATTTCTACCATGAAAGCGACCGCCTGCCCGGCGCCTCCGAATGCCTCATCGCTCCCGATGGCTCCGTGGGGCCGGAACTGCCGCTGGATGAAAGCAACAGCGTGCGCGAAGTGGTCCGCCAGGTCCACTCCCGCGTGCTCATGAACTACCACACGGCCAGAGCCGTGCTGGAATGGCTGGAAGACCGCGTGAGTGCCCTGGAAATGGATGCCGGCGAAGATGCCGGCTTCTTCGGCGGACACCCCGGCAATCCCGAGCAGTAGGCATGAAAGAGCACAGCTTTCACATCATCACCTTTGGCTGCCAGATGAATGTCCACGACTCGCAGTGGCTGGCGCGTGCCCTGGAGGCCCGCGGCTTCTGCGAGGCTGCCCCGGAAGAGGCGCAGGTCATTGTGGTCAATACCTGTTCCGTGCGCGAAAAGCCCGAACTCAAGGTCATGAGCACCCTGGGGCGCATCCGCCAGATCACCGGCAATTCGCCGCGCGTGCTCGTGGGCGTGACCGGCTGCGTGGCCCAGCAGCTGGGCGAAAACCTGTTCCGCCACCGGCAGGTGCGTCTGGTGGCCGGCAGCGACGGCATTGCCTCGGCCCCGGCGGCCATCGAACGCCTGCTGGAGGATCCGGCCCTGCGCCTCTCGCTGCTGGACTTCACCAGCCATTACGAGGAGCGCGAAGCCGGGGCACCCCTGCCCCGGGCAGCAGCCGGCCACGTGAACATCATGCAGGGCTGCGACAATTTCTGCGCCTACTGCATCGTGCCCTTTACGCGCGGCCGCCAGAAATCGCGCCTGACGCCTGCCATCCTGGCCGACTGCCGCGCCCTGCTGGCCTCCGGTGCCTCGGAAGTGACCCTGCTGGGACAGAACGTCAATGCCTTCGGCCGGGACAAAAGCGGCGACGGCACCTCCTTCCGGCAGCTGCTTGACGCCGTGAACGCCCTGCCCGGCCTGGCCCGCCTGCGCTATGTCACCCCCCATCCCAAGGATATGGGACCGGAAGATGTGGCCGCCTTCGGCGAGCTGGAGCACCTCTGCCCCCGTCTGCACCTGCCCCTGCAGGCCGGCTCCGATGCCGTGCTCAAACGCATGGGCCGCAAGTATGATGCCGCGCGCTTTCTGGCGCTGGTGGAACAGCTGCGCGCCGCCTGCCCGGACATTGCCCTGTCCACGGACCTCATTGTGGGCTTTCCCGGCGAAAGCGAGGACGATTTTCTCCAGACGCTGGACATGATGCGCGCCTGCAACTTCATGTCCAGTTTTTCCTTCTGCTATTCGGACCGGCCCGGCACCAGTGCCAGCCGCTTTCTGGACAAGATTCCGCCGGATGTGCAGCAGGACCGCCTGCTGCGCCTTCAGGCCCTGCAGGATACGCTTTCGCAGACCTGGCTGGCACAGCGCGTGGGGCAGGAAACGGACGTGCTGCTGGAAGAACGCAGCCGCCGCGACACCCCCGGAGACGACGAAAGCTGGCAGGGCCGCGATCCTTACGGCGCGCTGGTGCATGTGCCCATGCCCGCAGGCGAGCATACGGGGCGCATGGTCCGCACGCGCATCCGCCATGCCCACCGCCACAGCCTGGTCGGGGAAGCTCCCCTGCCGGAGCGCGGTGATGATTGAAGTGCACGTCACGTCCCTGGGGCTGGCACCCGACCGGAAAACCCCGGTCATCTGGCTGCGCCAGGTGGATGGCGATGCCACCCTCATGCTGCTTATGGGCGCCATGGAAGCCATGTCCGTTTCCCTGGTGCTCAACGGCGAAGCCCTGCCGCGCCCCCTGGCCCATGATCTCATGCTCATGAGCCTCAGGGCGCTGGATGCCCGGCTTTCCGCCGTGGAAATCTCGGACCTGCGCGACGGCATCTACTATGCCACCCTGACCATCCGTGCCGAAGGACGCACCATCCGTCTGGACAGCCGGCCCGCCGATGCCGTGGCCCTGGCCCTGCGTGCCCGTGCGCCCATCTATGTGCGTCCCTCCCTGCTGGGCCTGGACGACCATGCCCCCGGTGCGGAACAAACGACCGCGCCCGCCCCCCAGCGCCCGGATGCCGCTACGGACATGGCCCGCCAGATGGAAGCCCGGCGCGAGGCCGACAGCCTTGCCGGGCGGCTGTCGCGGGGGCTGTCCCTGCCGCATGCCGATCCTGACGACGAACGGCGCTACCGGGACCTGCTGCGCGAGCTGGAACCGGATACCCCGCGCAGGATGTAAGCACACCGCTCCGGGCCGCAGCACGCCCGGAGCCGGCCACCCCAGGCCGGCCCAGAAGCCGGCCAAGGGGCCTCCCCAATGCCTTTCAAGTGTCGCCCGGATGTCGCCTGCCTGCGGCTTGCGGATGCCCCTGACCGGTTCAGCGGCCCGGCGCCTGTGCCGCGCGCAGGTCGCCCGCCGTGGCCGGCGGCACGCCCTGCCCGTCCTGCCGGGCCATATCCATGTGGCTGTGTGCCACGGCCATGAAGAGCTTGATGCGGTTGAGCTGATTGGCCTCGCTGCTGCCGGGGTCGTAGTCCACGGCCATGAGGTTGGCCCCGGGGCGCAGGCGCTTCAGTTCCTTCATGACGCCCTTGCCCGTGATATGGTTGGGCAGGCAGCCGAAGGGTTGCAGGCACAGCACGTTATTGACCCCGTGATCCATGAATTCCAGCATTTCCGCCGTGAGCAGCCAGCCCTCGCCGGCCTGATTGCCCCGTGAAATGATGCCCCGGACGCTGCTGGCCAGATCGCCGATGCGCGATGCCGGCATAAAGCGGCTGCCCTGCAGGGCACGGCGCATGGCCTTGCGCAGCCCTTCCACCCGGCGGATGAACAGCCAGCTTGTGAGGGCCGGCAGAATGCGCCCGCCCAGACGACGCCAGGAATAGACCGGATCCATGGAGCAGTAGAGGAAAAAGTCCATGAGGTCGGTGAGCACCGGTTCGCCCCCTTCCTCGCGGATGCGCTGCACCACGTGGTTATTGGCATCCGGATGGTACTTGAGCAGGATTTCGCCCACAATGCCCACCCGCGGCCGCGGCACGCCATCCAGCTTGATCTGGGAAAAATCGCTGACAATCTCCGACATGTGCGTGCGGAAGACCGTATTGTCCCCTGCGGAGGCGCTGGAACGCGCCCGCCGCATCCAGGATTCCAGCAGGCTGTCCGTATCGCCGGGGTGCAGTTCGTTGCTGCGGCAGGACATGCTCACGCGTTGCAGCATGTCGCCGTACAGGCAGCCCAGCACCATGCGGTGGAAAAGCCGGGCCGAGATGCTGAAACCGGGATGGCGGTTGATATTGCCGCTGGTCATGGTGAGCACGGGCACCTGGGGAAAGCCGGCCTCCTGCAGAGCCTTGCGCAGCAGGGCCGGATAATTGCTGGCGCGGCAGGGGCCGCAGGTCTGGGCCAGCATGAGCGCCGTACGCTGGGGATCGCACTGGCCGCTGGTCAGCGCATCCAGCAGCTGGCCGATGACCACGATGGCCGGATAGCAGGCATCGTTATGCACATAGGTCAGGCCAAGCTCAATGGCCCGCGGACTCACCGAGGGCAGCACATCCAGATGATAGCCCGAATGGTTGATGACATCCTTGAGAATGTCAAAATGCAGGGGGGACATCTGCGGGGCAAGGATGGTATGGGTTTCGCGCATGGCCTTGGTAAAGATGGCCCGCGGCACGGGACTGCGCCGCACGGTGCGCCGCACGGCAGCCTCGCGCCGTTCGCGCACCGCAGCCATGAGCGAACGGATGCGGATGCGTGCCGCCCCCAGCGATGCCCCCTCGTCAATCTTGATCAGGGTATGCAGGCGCCCGGCACGTTGCAGCAGCTCCGCCACCTGATCGCTGGTGATGGCATCCAGCCCGCAGCCGAAGGACGTCAGCTGCACCAGTTCCAGCTCCGGCCGCTCGCAGACCAGGGTGCTGGCCCGGTACAGGCGGGAATGGTAGCTCCACTGGTCCAGCACCCGCAGGTTTTCGTCCTCCCGGCCCAGGTGAGCCACGCTGTCTTCGCTGAGCACGGCCGCGCCCAGGGAGGCAATGTAGTCCGGCAGGCCATGGTGCACGGCCGGGTCCACATGGTAGGGCCGCCCGCACAGCACAATGCCCAGCCCGCCGCTCTCGCGGACCAGTTCCAGAATGCGCTCTCCCTCGGCCCGTAGCTCGGCGCGGTAAGCCTCGAATTCCTCCAGGGCCGCCCGCCCGGCCTCGCGCAGTTCGGCGCGGGGCAGGTCCATTTCCTTGTACAGGCAGTCCACCAGCGCATCCAGGCTCTGCAGCGACACAAAGGGCGTGTGCAGACGCACCCCCTGTTCGCGAACCTCGTCGATATTGAGGCGGATGACCTCGGGATAGCCCGACACCACGGGGCAGTTGTAGCCATTGGCCTTGGTGATGGCATCCCCCCGCTCGCGGGGCAGGCAGGGGAAGAAAATGCGCTTCACCCCCTGGCGCAGCAGGGCCGTCACATGCCCGTGCGCCAGCTTGGCCGGATAGCAGACCGTCTGCGACGGCATGGAGGACAGGCCCAGGTCAAAGATGTCCTTGTCCGACGGCGGCGAAAGGATCACGCGGAAGCCCAGATGGGTAAAGAAGGTAAACCAGAAGGGATAGTGCTCATAGATATTGAGCACACGGGGAATGCCCAGCTCGCCGCGCGGGGCCTGGGCCGCGTCCAGCGGCGTATAGGCAAAGAGGCGCCTGTTCTTCCAGGCATAGATATTGGGCATGGGCGCGTGACCGCCCTCGCCCGGCGTTCCGTTCTGTCCGGCGCCGCGCTCGCAGCGATTGCCGGAAACAAAGCGCCGACCGTTGGAGAAGCGGTTGAGCGTCAGGCGGCAATGATTGCCGCAGCCCTGACAGCGCAGGCGCCGGGTTTCAATGCGCAGGGAGCGCAGGGCCGCGGACTCCAGGGGATGGCGGCTGCCTTCGGTCACAGGACGCCGGGCCACCAGCAGGGCCGCCCCGTAGGCCCCCATGAGGCCCGCAATATCCGGCCGGAAAACCTCGCGCCCCAGCAGGCGTTCCATGACGCGCAGCAGGGCGTCGTTCATGAAGGATCCCCCCTGCACCAGCACCTTGTCGCCCAGCTCGTCGGGGCTGCGCAGACGCAGCACCTTGTACAGGGCGTTGCGTATGACGGAATAGCAGAGGCCGGCAGCAATGTCGCCGATTTCCGCGCCTTCCTTCTGGGCCTGCTTGACCTTGGAATTCATGAAGACCGTGCAGCGGGACCCCAGGTCCACGGGATGCCGGGCAAAGAGCGCCGCCCGCACAAAGTCTTCCATGCTCAGGTTGAGGCTCTGGGCAAAGGTTTCCAGAAAGGCGCCGCAGCCGGCGGAGCAGGCTTCGTTGAGCGTGACGCCGGCAATGCAGCCGTCCCGCGCCTTGAGGCACTTCATGTCCTGGCCGCCGATGTCGATGACATAGCTGGTTTCCGGCACCAGCCGGCAGGCGGCCTTGAGATGGGCCACGGTTTCCACTTCGGTCATGGACGATCCCAGGGCCGCCTGGGCAAAGCCGGCGCCATAGCCGGTGCAGGCGCTGTCCTCTATCCAGGCGCCCTGGGGCAGGCTGTCCACCAGGTCCGCCACAAAGGGCAGCAGCTCGGACAGGGGGTCGCCCTGATTGCGGCGATACCATGTGGTGATGACGGCGCCCTCGCGATCGGTCAGCACGGCCTTGACCGTGGTGGACCCCAGGTCCACCCCCAGATAGAGGGGACCGCGGGCATCTTCCAGCGGGCAGCGGGGCACGGCGCCGGAGGCATGACGCCGGCGAAAGGTCTCGTACTCCTCCTCGCTGGCAAAGAGCGGCGGCAGCGCACTGGCCCCCTCCCCTTCGGGAATCCGGTTGCGGGCGCGCCGGGCCAGCTCCGCCACATCCACCGGCGCCGACTGCACGGGCCGGGGCTGCCCCGCCAGCGGCACCAGGCTCAGGGCCGTGCCGCGGGCCACGATGTACTGGGCATCGGGCACATTCATGACCTCTTCCGGCGCAAGGTGCAGCGTTTCGATGAAGCGCTCCCGCAGGGCGGACAGAAAATGCAGCGGTCCGCCCAGAAAGGCCACACGGCCGCGGATGGGATGCCCGCAGGCCAGACCGCCGATGGTCTGTTCCACCACGGCCTGAAAGATGGAGGCGGCCAGGTCCTCGCGCGCCGCCCCTTCATTGAGCAGGGGCACCACGTCGGTCTTGGCAAAGACGCCGCAGCGCGAGGCAATGGGATAGATGGTGGTATGCCGCAGGGCCAGGTCGTTGAGGCCCTGGGCGTCCGTATGCAGCAGGGTGGCCATCTGGTCGATGAAGGCCCCGGTTCCCCCGGCGCAGGCCTCGTTCATGCGCAGATTATCCGACCCGTCGGAAAAATAGATGATCTTGGCGTCTTCGCCGCCCAGCTCCACAGCCACATCCGTTCTGGGCGCCAGGACGGAAATGGCGCGCGACGTGGCCAGCACCTCCTGCACAAAGGGCAGCTCCAGCGTCTGGGCCAGACGCAGCGCGGCCGAGCCGGTAATGGCCGCACGCACCCGCAGGCCGGGCCGGCGGGCAGCCAGCTCGTCCAGCAGGTCACACAGGGTCAGCCGCACGGCAGCCCCGTGGCGCCGGTAAATGGCCTCCAGCAGATTGCCCTGACTGTCGGTCAGGGCCAGCTTGACAGTGGTGGAACCGGCATCCAGCCCCAGGAACAAGACGGAATCGTCCATGCTTCTCCTATCCTTCCGCATCCGCGGCAATCAGGCCCCGTGCGGGCCGGCGCCGGTCGCGCCGTCATCCGCACAGGCAAATTCAGTGGGCAGCTTTCCGCGCCGCTGCCAGCTCCGGGCAGCGGCATCCAGCACGATCATGGCCATCTCGCCCATATAGCCATGGATACCGGGCGTATGACACAGGCGCGGCACAAGCAGCTGCAAAAATTTTCTGTCTGTCACCAGCAGCAGCATGAACGGCCCCAGGGCGCTGATGAGGCAGCACTCCAGCTCCGGCTTGCTCTGGGGAATGCCCGTCATCTCGCTCACAATGTCCTTGACGATCTGCACCTTGGTGCAGACCACCCGGCGCATCACGTCCTGGAGGTATTCGGACGGGGCCACGATTTCCCGCGCCCAGGCGCGCATGAGCCACTGCTGCTGCGGCGCCGTCAGGCCCGAACAGAGGGCTGCCAGAATGCGCTGCATCTTCCGGCGGGCCGGGATGGCCTCGTCGGCCAGGCGTTCCAGAAATTCCCGGTTGAGCAGACGGTCATGCACATCTTCCAGCACGGCAATGTACAGCCCCTCGCGGCTGCCGAAATAGTAGTTGATGGCCGCCATATTGACCTGCGCCGCCTCGCAGATGCTCTTGCTGGTGGTCTGAGCAAAGCCGTTTTCCGCCATGAGGTGTCCGGCTGTTTCGATGATGCGGGCGCGGGTCTGCTCGCCGTCACCCCGCATGGGGCGTATCACAATACTGTCGTCTTCCGCCGATGGGGCGGCCTGTCTGCTGGGCATGGCTTCCTCGACATGGCCTGAGCCGTGGATTGGCGCCCATGGATGGGGGCGCACTGCTTAGAATATCTAATTCAAATTTAAATTTCAACAAAAGGAATGTTTCTCTTTGTTACCGGCAGGATGTCGTCCCGCGGCCCGTGCCGGCACAGGCCCGCCGGCAGCCCCTGACGGTGGCGGGAAGCAGCGGCATGCGTCGCAAGGGGCCAGGCCCTTCGGCCCTGCCGGAGCGGCGGTCAGCGCTGGATCTTCTGCATGACGGCGCCCGTGCCCAGACGGTTCAGCACGCGCAGGCGCAGGCTATAGCAGAGGGCGCCAAAGCCCAGAGCCAGCAGATAGGCTATCCAGAAGCCCTGTGCCCCCAGCGGGGCCGGGGTCAGCAGGCTGGTGCGGGACAGGGTGAAGCCCAGGGGCAGGCCGATGCCCCAGTAGGACACCAGACAGATCAGCGAGATGATGCGCGTGTCATTGTAGGCACGCAGGATGCCGATGCTCACGGTCTGAATGGCATCCACAAGCTGATAGGCCGCCATGAGGGGCAGCAGTCCCATGGTCAGGGCGGCCACCCTGGCATCATCAATGTAGATGGCAATGATTTCCTGACGGAAGAGCATGGTCAGGCAGGCCATGACCAGGGAACAGGCCATGCCCAGGCACAGGGCCGTGCGCCCCACCACACGCGCCCGCCACACGCGCCCCGCCCCCAGGAAGTGGCCCACGCGTATGGTGGCCGTGATCTGCAGGGAAAGGGGCAGCATGAAGATCAGCGCACTGAAATTGGAGGCAATCTGATGCCCGGCCACCACGATTTCCCCCAGAGGCGCCAGCAGAATGGCGCTTACGGTGAACAGGGAAACCTCGAAGCAGAGGGCCAGCGCCCCCGGAAAGCCGATGCGCAGAATACGCAGCACCAGCGCGCCGTCAAAGCGCGGAAACGGCGTTCCGTCTTCGGGGCGCGGCCTGGCGCAGGACGGGAAGAGCAGCGGACGGAACAGCGGCCGCAGGCTGCGGTAGCTGCTGTCGCGACGCACATAAAAGAACATGCACAGGGCCATGAACCAGTAGCACAGGGATGTGGCCACACCGCAGCCCACTGCCCCCAGGGCGGGCAGCCCCAGCTTGCCGTAAATGAACACATAGTTCACCGGCACATTGAGCATGAGGCCCAGCAGGCCCACGATCATGGCCGGCCGCGTGCGCGAGAAGCCCTCCAGAAAACTGCGGATGTTGACAAAGAGCATGAAGCCGGGCAGCCCCCAGAGCATGGCCCGCAGATAGCCCCCGGCCAGTTCCGCCATGCGCCCTTCCAGCCCAAAGAGGTCCAGATGGCGGGACAGCAGCTGAAAGAGACTCATGAGCAGCACGCTGAGAAAGAGGCTCAGCCAGATGCCCTGGCGCAGCAGATGGGCACATTCGGCCCGCCGCCCCGCCCCCACCAGATGGGCGCTCATAGGCGACAGCGCCAGCAGGCAGCCCACCCCCAGCAGGGAAATGGGCGCCCAGATGGAGCCGGATACGGCCACGGCGGCCATGTCCGTGGTACTGAACTGGCCGCTCATGGCCGTATCCACAAAACTCATGCCTATCTGCGAGGTCTGGGCCACCAGCACGGGCAGCCCCAGCGACACAAAGCGCCGCGCCTCGGCAGGCGAAAACACCGTCCGAAACATGTCTCCTTCCGTCAGTTCCTGCATGCAGCCGTCTGTCCGGGCCTCAGGCCCGGGCGGCAGGCACGAAAAGGCCCTCTGCCGGCAGGGACCGTCCCAGCGCGGCCGCGCCCTGCTCCACCAGCCGTTGCACGGCCTCCCGTCCCCGCTCGCCCAGATCGCGGCTGAACTCCGTCACAAAGGTGCGGATATGCGCCTGGGTCACCTCGTCGGACAGCTCCTGGGCATGGGCGCGGATATAGTCCGCCGAATCTGCCGGGCATTCCCAGGCATGGGCCAGGCTGGCGGCAATGGCCCGGTCAATGGCCTGCACCAGCGCGGGGTCCACATCCCGGCGGATCACGATGACGCCCAGCGGCAGCGGCGCATGGTAGGTGGCCTCCCACCATTCGCCCAGGTCAAGCAGCTTCACCAGGCCGCGCTCGCCGTAGGTAAAGCGCCCTTCATGAATGATGACGCCCGCATCGGCCCGGCCGTCCAGCACGGCATCCATGACGTGGCTGAAAAGCATCTCGTCACGCGGCCCCTGAAAGCGGCCCGTGAGCGTCAGCAGCTGATTGGCCGTGGTCATGAGGCCCGGTACGGCCACCCGGGCCGTGCGCTGCGCTTCCGGCGACAGGGCTTCGCGGGCCACCACCAGCGGGCCGCAGCCCCAGCCCAGCGCGCTGCCGGCGGAAAGTACGGCATAGGTATCCATAATGTGGGGCAGTACGCCCACCGAAATCTTGGTCACGGGCAGCTCGCCGCGCAGGGCCAGGGCGTTCAGCTCCTCCACATCGGCCATATGGGGCCGGAAGTGGCAGGGGGACGGCACAAGGCCGTGCAGCAGGGCATGAAAAATAAAGGTATCATTGGGACAGGGGGACAGGCCCAGCACCATGTCGGGTGAGGTGACAGCCATGATTTTCTCCTTGCAAGACAGAACGGGACCGAAGGCCGGAAAGGCCGGCATGCCCCTTGCGGCGGCGAGGACCAGCGGTTTGACAGCCGGCAGCGAGGGGCGTAGCCTAGCGCGATTCAACCGTCAAGCCGGGCGGGGAAGCGTTCCCCTACTCCCGCAAAGGAACATCCATGTTGGACGCTGCATACTATGCCGCACTGGGCCTTTCGTCCATTTATGAAAAGGTACTGGCCGGCCAACGCCTCAGCCGCGAGGACGGGATGGCGCTCTTTGCCTGTCCCGACATTACCGCCGTGGGGGCGCTGGCTCACCACGTGCGCTGCCGCATGCACGGCGACGCCACATCCTACGTGGTGAACCGTCAGATAAATTATACCAACGTCTGCGTCAACGGCTGCGTGTTCTGCGCCTTCCGCCGCGACAGGGACGATGAGGAAGGGGCCTTCCGCCTGAGCAAGGAAGACATCCTGGACCGTCTGCGTGCCGCCGATGCCACGCCGCTGCACCTGGACGAGCTGCACATCGTGGGCGGCTGTCATCCCGATCTGCCGCTGGAATGGTTCGAGGATGTGCTGCGCTCGGCCCGCGCCCTCAACCCCGATCTGCCCATCAAGGCCTTCACGCCGGTGGAAATCGAACACTTTTCCCGCATGGCGGGCATCAGCACCCTGGATGTGCTGCGCCGCCTCAAGGCGGCGGGTCTGGTCATGATGCCCGGCGGCGGCGCCGAAATCTTTGACGAGGGCCTGCGTGCCCGCATCTGCCCGCACAAGGCCTCTTCCGACGCCTGGCTGCGCATTTCCGGCGAAGCCCACAGCCTGGGCATTGTCACCAACTGCACCATGCTCTTCGGCCATCTGGAAACGCCGGCCATGCGCGTGGACCACCTCTGCCGCCTGCGCGAGCAGCAGGACAAAAGCGGCGGCTTCACCTGCTTCATCCCGCTGCCCTTCCTCACGCACAACAGCCGCCTTACCCTGCCGGAAGAAAAGCAGGAGGCTGTCCGCGGCCTGGACGAGCTGCGCACCATTGCCGTTTCCCGCCTGCTGCTGGACAATATCCCGCACATCAAGGCCTACTGGATCATGCTGGGCGTCAAGCAGGCGCAGGCCGCCCTCTGGTACGGCGCCGACGATCTGGACGGCACCATCATCGAGGAGCGCATCGGCCACATGGCCGGCGCCACATCCGCCCAGGGCATGACCATCGACGAGCTGGAAAACATGATCCGGCAGGCGGGCTTCCGCCCGGTGCGCCGCAATGCCACCTTCCGCGAGGTCAGCCCCCGGGCATCTTCGGAGGTTCGCGCATGAGCACGTCCCTTTTTGCCCCGGCGCACAGCGCCTTTGACGAAAGCCCCGCCGTGCGCCAGGCCGCGGAATGCGCCCGCAGCGGGCAGCGTCTGGACCGGGCCACGGCCGAGACCCTGTATTACGGCGCCTCGCTGCACACGCTGGCCGCCCTGGCCCATGCCATGCGCCTGCGCCTGCATCCCGAACCGGTGGTCACCTATGTGGCTGACCGCAACATCAATTATTCCAACATCTGTGTGTGCGGCTGCCGTTTCTGCGCCTTTTTCCGCGCACCGGGCGACCCTCAGGGCTATGTGATCAGCCGCGAGGAAATGGCGGACAAGATCGAGGAAACCCTGCGCCTGGGCGGCACGCAGATTCTTCTGCAGGGGGGGCATCACCCGGACCTGCCCCTGGAATGGTATGAAGACCTGCTGCGCTGGATGCGCGAACGCTGGCCCACGCTGCATATCCACGCCTTTTCCCCGCCGGAAATCTTCTTCTGGTCAAAAACCTTCGGCCTGCCTGTGGCGGAAATCCTGCGCCGCCTGCATGAAGCCGGCCTGCATTCCGTGCCGGGCGGCGGCGCCGAAATCCTCAGCACCGAGGTACGCGCCCGGGTTTCGCCCAACAAGTGCACGGCCGAACAGTGGCTCGGCGTCATGGAAGAAGCCCACAAGCTGGGCATGAAGACCACGGCCACCATGATGTTCGGCCACGAGGAAGAACCGCGTCACCGCCTGGACCATCTCTTTGCCGTGCGCGATCTCCAGGACCGCACCCACGGCTTCACGGCCTTCATTCCCTGGACCTTCCAGCCGGCCCATACGCGCATCGACTGCCAGCCCCTGCCCGCGCCGGCCTATCTGCGCCTGCTGGCCGTGTCCCGCCTGGTGCTGGACAATGTGCCCAACATCCAGTCGTCCTGGGTGACCATGGGACCGCAGGTGGCGCAGCTGGCCCTGTTCTACGGCGCCAACGATTTCGGCTCCCTCATGATCGAAGAGAACGTGGTGGCCGCCGCCGGGGTGTCCTATCACCTCACGCGCCGTCAGATTCATCAGATCATCCGGGCTGCCGGCTTCCGGCCCGTGCAGCGCCTCATGGACTACACGCCCGTCCAGCCCCAGCCGGAGGACTGATATGCAGCCTGCCACTCCCCTGCGCATGGGGCGCATCGGCTACCTCAATGTGCTGCCCATCTACCATCCGCTGGAAGCCGGCATCATTCCCCATGACTACGAGCTGGTGGCCGGACCGCCCGCCGTGCTCAACGACATGATGTCCCGCGGCGAATTGCAGGTTTCGTCCTGTTCCTGCTTTGAATACGGCCGGCGGCCGGAGCGCTACTATCTGGTGGATGATCTGTCCATCGGCTCGCACGGCTCGGTCATGAGCGTGCTGCTGCTGTCGCGGGTGCCCCTGCGCCAGCTGGACGGACAGACCATCCTCATCAGCGGCGAAACGCATACGTCCGTGGCCCTGCTCAAGCTGCTCATGCGTAACCGCTACGGCCTTGACGTGAGCTATACCACCGGCTCGGTGACCTCGGCCCTGCGCCGGGGCATGCCGCCCGTGGCCTTTCTGGCCATTGGCGACGAGGCCCTGCGCCTGCGCAACCACCCGGACTATCCCTACCGTGTGGACATGGCCGATGCCTGGATGGAGTGGACCGGTCTGCCCTTCATCTTCGGCCTCTGGGTCATCAGCCGCGCCGCGGCGGATGCGGGCATACTGCCCGATGACCCCGGCGCCCTGCTCCGTGCCGGACGCGACTGGGGCCTGGCCCACATGGACACCATCCTGGACCTCACAGGCTACGGCTGCCCCCTGAGCCGCGAGGAGCTGACCTTCTACTATCTGCACGGCCTCACCTATTCCCTCAACAGCCGCGAGCAGGACGGCCTGCGCCTGTTCTACGAAAAACTGGCCGACGCCGGCATGATTCCGGCCTGTCCGCCCCTCTGCTTCTACAGCGCCCGCTAGACCGCGAACGGCTCCTGCGTTTGCAAGCGCGGCCCGGTTCGCCCGCCCCGCGGCAGACAGCACGGCGAACAGCAGCCCGGCAGCAGCAAAACAAAAACGGCCTTTCCCCTGATGGGGAAAGGCCGTTTTCTTCTGCCTGTCCGGTGACGGACAGGCGCTATTTGTCAGGAGACGCTCAGGCCTTGGCAGGCGTTGTGGGCGTGAAGGTCAGGGCATCGTCCTTCACATCCACCAGCACATGCTGCCCGTCGCGGATGCTGCCGCCCACCAGCAGACGGGCCAGCGGCGTTTCCACATTGTGCTGCACATAGCGCTTGAGCGGACGTGCCCCGTAGACCGGATCGTAGGACGCGTCGGCAATGAAGTCGCGGGCCGCATCGGTGAGGTCCAGGGTAATCTTGCGTTCTTCCAGGCGCTGACGCAGACGGGCAAACTGCAGGTCCACAATACGGCCCACCTGATCCCGGTGCAGCGGCAGGAAGACCACGGTTTCATCCACACGGTTGAGGAATTCCGGCCGGAAGTGACGGCGCAGGTCTTCCATGACCATGTCACGGGCGCCGGGCTTCAGGCTGCCGTCTTCCGCAATGCCGTCCAGCAGATGGGTGGAACCAATATTGGACGTCATGATGACGATGCAGTTGCGGAAGTCCACCGTGCGGCCCTGGCTGTCGGTGAGGCGGCCGTCGTCCAGCAGCTGCAACAGCGTGTTGAAGACATCCGGATGCGCCTTTTCGATTTCGTCAAAGAGCACCACCGAATAGGGCTTGCGGCGCACGGCCTCGGTGAGCTGACCGCCTTCATCATAGCCCACGTATCCCGGAGGCGCCCCGATGAGACGGGACACGGAATGCTTTTCCATGTACTCGCTCATGTCCAGACGCACCATATTGTCCTCGGTATCAAAGAGGGCTTCGGCCAGGGCCTTGCACAGCTCGGTCTTGCCCACGCCCGTGGGTCCCAGGAAGATGAAGCTGCCCGTGGGCCGTGCCGGGTCGGACAGACCGGCACGAGCACGCAGCACGGCATCGGCCACGGCGCGCACGGCCTCGTCCTGGCCCACCACACGTTCGTGCAGCTGGTCAGCCAGATGCAGCAGCTTTTCCCGTTCGGATTCCATGAGCCGCGTCACCGGAATGCCGGTCCAGCGGGCCACGATTTCGGCCACGTCATCGGGGCGCACCTCTTCCTTCAGCAGACGCTGTGCACCGGCATCCTGCGCAGCAGAGGCCGCTTCCAGCTTTTTCTGCAGTTCCAGCAGGGTGGAATACTTGAGTTCCGCCGCCTTGTTGAGGTCGTAGTTGCGTTCGGCCTGTTCAATGGCCAGACGGGTCTGCTCAATCTCGCCCTTGATGCGGCGCACTTCGTCAATGCCGCGTTTTTCGTTTTCCCACTGCGAGCGCAGGCTGCCCTGCTGCACGCGCAGCTCGGCCAGTTCGCTCTCCAGCTTTTCCAGACGTTCGTGGGACGCCTCATCGGTTTCACGGCGCAGGGCCTCGCGTTCAATTTCCAGCTGCATGACCTTGCGGTTCACTTCATCAAGGTCCGCCGGCAGGGAATCAATTTCCGTGCGGATCAGGGCCGCGGCCTCGTCAATGAGGTCAATGGCCTTGTCCGGCAGCTGACGGTCCGTGATGTAGCGGTGCGACAAGGTCACGGCTTCCACAATGGCCGAGTCGCTGATGCGCACGCCGTGGTGCACTTCAAAGCGTTCCTTGAGACCACGCAGAATGGAAATGGCGTCCTCCACCGAGGGTTCGTCCACGATGACCGGCTGGAAACGCCGTTCCAGCGCCGGGTCCTTTTCGATATACTTGCGGTATTCGTCCAGGGTGGTGGCGCCGATGCAGTGCAGCTCGCCACGGGCCAGCATGGGCTTGAGCAGGTTGCCCGCATCCATGGCCCCGTCGGTCTTGCCGGCTCCCACGATGGTATGCAGCTCATCGATGAAGAGGATGATGCGGCCTTCGCTCTTTTCCACTTCATTGAGCACGGCCTTCAGGCGTTCCTCAAACTCCCCGCGGTACTTGGCGCCGGCAATGAGTGCCCCCATGTCCAGCGCAAAGAGCTTGTGCCCCTTGAGGCCTTCGGGCACGTCCCCCTTGAGGATACGGAAGGCCAGCCCTTCCACGATGGCGGTCTTGCCCACGCCCGCTTCGCCCATGAGCACGGGATTGTTCTTGGTACGACGGGACAGAATGCGGATGACCCGGCGGATTTCGGCATCACGCCCGATGACCGGGTCCATCTTGCCTTCCCTGGCGGCTTCCACCAGGTCACGGGCGTATTTGGACAGGGCCTCGAAGGTGTCTTCCGGCGTCGGGGTATTCACATGCGCCCCGCCGCGCAGTTCTTCCATGGTCTTGCCAAAGGTGGCGCGGCTGATGTTGTATTCCCGCAGCAGCCCGCCCAGAGGCGACGAAGCAGCCGCATCGGACAGCGCCAGAAAGAGATGATCCACGCTGACGTATTCGTCCTTCATGCGCCGGGCCTCGTTCTGGGCATCGCCCAGGACCTTGGCCAGGCCCTGCGTGATCATGATCTTGCTGGGGTCCGCGCCGGGACCGGAAACGGAAGGCCGCTTGCGCAGCAGCTCTTCCAGGCCCACGGCAAGGGCGCGGGTCTGCACGCCCATCTGCTCAAGGATGCGCGGCACAATGCCGTTTTCCTGCTGCACCAGGGCCAGCGCCAGGTGCTCTGTATCTGTTTCCTGATGGCCCATGCCTGCCGCGATGTTCTGGGCATCGCTCACAGCCTCGCGGGCCTTGTCGGTAAATTTGTTGATATCCATAAAAACCTCCTCACTGGAAGGATGTCGTCTTTCTCTCTCAGTCTTCCATGTCGTGCAGGGCCTTCACCTTGCGTTCCAGCTGGTCCACACGTTCCAGCAGGTCCACAATGATGGTGCCGCCCAGCACCGGCAGATCAAAATCGCAGCAGATGCGTTCCAGTTTGCGCACCCGGTAGATGTCCACATCCCGGAACAGAATTTCCTCCCCTCTGCCGCGGTCTGCCTCCAGCCAGCCCAAGGCCAGCAGTTCGCGCAGCCGGTCGGGGTCTATGCCCGTACTGGCAATAAATTCTTCCCATACCAGCAGGCCCTGGTCCCCGGAACACACCGTTGTACCATAGATCATGCTCATGCCCTGCCTCCCTGTGCATTCTGACGCGGCGAGAAGGACGAGGTATCTGCCAGCTTCTGCCACAGCTCGCGTTCCGCATCACTCAGCTTGTCGGGCACGCGGATCATGACCCGCGCCAGCAGGTCACCACGTGCCGAGGGGCTGCCCAGCCCCTTGCCGCGCAGGCGGAACTTGCGGCCGGACGAACTGCCCGCCGGAATGTTCAGCTCCACGCTGCCGTCCAGGGTCTGCACCGGCACCCGTGCGCCCAGCGCCGCTTCCCACGGAGCCAGGAGCACATCGCATTGCAGATTGTCGCCATCCACCCGGAAAACGGGATGCGGCAGGTAGCGCACCCGCAGAAAAAGATCGCCGGGCGTTCCACCGGGAAAACTTTCTCCCTGTCCGGCCAGGCGCAGCTTGGCCCCTTCGCGGATGCCCGCCGGCACATTGACCTCCAGGGTACGCGGCCCGCTGGATGTTTGCAGCGTTACGCTGCGGCGGCCGCCGCGGGCCACATCTTCCAGCGACAGGGGCAGCTCGGCTTCCACGTCGTGCCCCCGGCGCGGACGGGCGGAATAGCCGCCGAAGGGATCACCGCCAAAGGATGCCCCATGGCCGCCGCGCCCCCCGAACAGCGTTTCAAAGAAGTCCGAAAAACCGGCTCCGTCAAAATTCTGCCCGTTGAAGGTAAAGTGCACGTTTTCATGCCCGGGCGCGCCGTGAAAATTCTGCCCGTGCTGCCAGTTTGGCCCAAGCTGATCATAGAGCTTGCGCTTTTCCGGGTCTTTCAGCACCTCGTAGGCTTCATTGATTTCCTTGAACTTTTCCTCGGCCTGCTTGTTGCCGGGGTTGAGGTCAGGGTGATATTTGCGGGCCAGCCGCTTGTAGGCCCGCGAAATCTCCTCGGCAGCGGCCGTGCGGTCCACCTCGAGGAGCTTGTAATAATCTTTGTAGGATACTGCCATACGCGTCACCCCCTGCGGGATTCTTACCAATATACTAAGACATGCTGGCCAGTCGTCAATATGTCCGGTTCCCGGGACGCTGCCCGGCGGTAATTTCCCACGCAAGCATAGGTAACCATGCCCCGCGCATCTGGCAAGACCTTTGATCGAACAATATATGCCCCGCGGCACGGCCACAAAAAACGGGAGGAGGGTTTCCCCTCCTCCCGTTGCACCGGCAGGAAACGGCAGGCAGTTGCCTAGACCATGCCGTGTTCGCCGGGCTTTTCGTATTCCTGCTTCTTCTGCTGCTGCACGTACAGGTCCGTATCGCCCAGGGCCAGCAGCACGGCGGACGACACATAGATGGACGAGGCCGTGCCGATGAAGATCCCCAGCAGCATGGTCAGGGCAAAGTCATGAATGACGCCGCCCCCCAGCAGATACAGGGCCAGCGTGGCCACAAAGGTGGTACCGCTGGTGAGAATGGTGCGGGAAAGGGTCTGGTTGACACTGCGGTTGATGAGCACCTCCAGCGGCAGAGTGGGCGCGGCCCGCAGATTTTCACGCAGGCGGTCGTAAACGATGATGGTATCGTTGAGCGAGTAGCCGATGAGGGTCAGCAGGGCCGCCATGACGTTCAGGTCAATTTCCACATTGAACAGCGTCAGCAGGCCCGTGGTGATGAAAACGTCGTGCAGCAGGCCCACAATGGCCCCCAGGGCAAAGTTGAGCTTGAGCACAAAGCAGACCACCAGCGTCACCGCCAGGGATGCCAGCACCAGCCAGCCCATGCCCAGGCCGGTCATGCTCACCAGATACATGCTGCCCCACAGCGCGGCAGCCATGATGATGCCGGCCATCCAGCGCTGTTCGAAACGCCCGGAAATGTAGACGGCAATGAGCAGCACCGCGTAGTAGAGGGCGGCCAGGGCCTTGTTGGTCAGGTCATCGCCCACCTTGGGACCCACCACCTCAAAACGCTGGATTTCCACCGGATTATCGGGAAAGGCCTTGTTCAGGCTTTCCAGCATGAGGGTGCGAAGCGCGGAAGAGGAGCCGTCTTCGGCGGTGGAGACGCGCAGCAGGAACTGACGCCCGTCATCCCCGTAGCGCTGTGTGGATATGCCCGGCAGGCCGGAATCGGAAAGGCTCTTCTTGAGCGCCTCGTCCGGCACGCTGTTCTGAAACTGCACCTGGGCCACCACGCCGCCGGCAAAGTCAATGCCCAGCCTGAGGCCGTTGCCCCAGATGGCGGACCAGAGGCCCACCAGAAAGAGCAGAGCCGACAGGGCATAGGCAATGTGACGCTTGCCGATGAAGTCGATATTGGTATCGTGCTTGATGAATGCAAAACCCATGTTCGTTCCTCCCTGCGCCTAGATGCTGATGCCCTTGGGTCCGCACTTGCGCGCCCAGTACTCGAAAATGGCGCGCGAGACAAAGATGGCCGTGAACATGGAGGCCACGATACCCAGCGACAGGGTGACCGCAAAGCCGCGGATGGGGCCGGTACCAAACTGATACAGGATGACCGTGGCAATGATGGTGGTGAGGTTGGAGTCCGTAATGGAGATGGTGGCGCGCTCAAAGCCCGCCCGTACCGCCGCCAGGGGCGTCAGCCCCAGGCGCAGTTCCTCGCGTATGCGCTCATAGATGAGCACATTGGCGTCCACGGCCATGCCGATGGTCAGCACAATGCCCGCAATGCCTGGCAGGGTCAGGGTGGCGCCAAAGGCGGCCATGCCCGCCATGATGATGAGCATGGTAAAGCCCAGCATGATGTCGGCGATGATGCCGCTCATGCCATAGTAGATGCCCATGAAGAGCACCACGGCCGCAGCCCCCACCAGCGCGGCCCGGATGCCGCTGTCAATGGATTCCTGTCCCAGCGAGGGACCGACGGTGCGCTCTTCCTCCACGGTGACCGGCGCAGGCAGGGAGCCGGCACGCAGCACCACGGCAAGGTCGGTGGCTTCCTGGGTGGTAAAGTCGCCGCTGATGGAGGCGCGCCCCCCGCCGATGCGCTGGCGGATGACCGGCGCGGAATAGACCTTGCCGTCCAGCACAATGGCCATGCGGCGGCCCACGTTTTCTCCGGTAACCCGCTCAAAGATGTCTGCGCCGCGGCTGTTGAAACTCAGGCTCACGGCCGCCTGGCCCTGCTCGAACACCGGCTGGGCATCGGACACATCCTCGCCCGAAAGCATGGCGTCCTTTTCCAGCGCAATGAGGCGCGGGCCGCCCTGGGGCGTGGCGCCGCTCTTTTCCAGCAGCGGCAGGGCAATGACGCCGGAGGGCAGCACGGCCCTGGCGGGGTCCACATCGTCGCGCACAAGGTGGAATTCCAGGTGCGCCGTCTGCCCCAGCACCTGCACGGCCCGGCGCGGGTCCGACAGGCCGGGCAGCTGCACCTGTATGCGGTAGCCCGCCTGCTTGCGGATATCCGGCTCGGCCACGCCGAACTGGTCAATACGGTTGCGGATGGTGCGCAGGGCCTGGTCCACGGCCATGTCCTTGAGGCGGTTGGTTTCCGCCTCCGTGAACTGCCCCACATAGCGCAGCTGGCCGGCATCACCGGCCACCGGCGTGGCAAAGCGGATCTGCGGATAGTGCTTGTACAGGATTTCTTCCAGCTTCTGCCTGTCCTCGGCGCGGGGCAGCACAAATTCCAGCCGGTCACCCGCCACCACGCGGGGGCGCAGCACCACCATCTTCTCATCCTGGGCCAGACGGCGGATGTCCTGCCCGGCCAGGGCCAGCGAATTGCTTACCGCCTTGTCCACCCCCACGGACAGGGTGAGGTGGATGCCGCCCTTGAGGTCAAGACCAAGGTTGATCCTGCTGCTGGGCAGAACGGACTCCAGTGCCGTTCCGATGCCGGGCATGCTCGGCAGGGCGTAGACAAGGCAAAGCACAAAAACGGCTATGGCAACGCCAAGCCGGGTACGCAAACCTATCATCGAGGTACCTTCCGCTCAAAAAAGGGAGGCCGGGCAGCCCCGTCCGCACGGGGCCGCTCCGGGAAGGATTCCAGCCTGGGTGCCGCCCACGGCGGCACGCGGCCTACTTCTTTTCTTCGACGGTCTTGCCGTCCTTGTTGGTCACGGCGCTGATGGCGGCGCGGTTGAGGCGCAGCTTGGCTTCGCCGCATTCCAGCAGCACCTGTTCGTCATCAATTTCCAGAATGCGGCCCATGAGGCCGGCGGACGTGATGACATGATCGCCACGCTTGAGTTCGGCCAGCATCTGCTTGTGCGCCTTGGCGCGTTTCTGCTGCGGGCGGATGAGCAGGAACCAGAAGATGGCAAACATGAGGATGAGGGGCAGGAACTGCATCAGCATGTCCGTGCCGGACGCCGGGGCACCAGCCTGGGGCGTACCCATGGCATATGCGATGGAATGGAACAAGGTGTACCTCCAGAAGGGGATGTCTGGCAGAGACGCCATAACGCCTCTGCGGTGTTTACACAACGATAGTCCGGTATTTTAGCCTGCTCCGGAAAAACATGCAAGCCTGCCGGCCCGCAAATTCCCGACGGCCTCCCCCCGCAGGCAGCGGCAGGCAAAGTCCGCCGCCAGGGCCGCCACCAGTTCCCGGCTTTCCCGGTGCGTTGTGGGCAGGTGTCCGCCGTGCGGGCTGCGCACACGCAAAAGATGCACATCCACCCGCGCGCCGCCCCAGCGGCGTGCCAGCAGCAGGCTATTATAGAGGTTGCAGCTCTGGTCATGCCGCAGCTGCACCACACACAAAGGCACGCGGCAGCGCGGCAGCGCACGGCGCAGGGCCGGCAGGGCTGCCTCCATTTCCGCAAAATGCCGCAGGCAGTATACGGTCTCGTGCCCCTGCCACGGCGCCATGTCCCGCGCGGCTTCAGAACGCGGCGGCACCGTGATCACCGGGTGCAGCCAGGCCCTCAGACGCAGCAGGCGAAAACACGGCGCCGCGAGAAAACGGGGATGCCACTTGCGGAAGTACAGCGGCGTGGCCAGCGCCAGCAGGCCCGCCGGCTGCGGCAGCCTGCCGCAGGCCGCCTGAACGCAGATGTCCAGGGCCAGGATGCCACCAAGGGAATAGCCGGCCAACCACACCGGCCCCTCTCTGCTCAGGGCAGCATAGCGCTGCCGGGCAAACTCCCGCCACTGCCTGTAGCTGCTGCGCACATAGGCGGCGGCATCCGCCCCGTGCCCGGGCAGCAGCGGACTGTCGACATGCTGCTCCGGCAGGGCTGCGCGCAGCGCCCCGGCCAGGCTTTCCATCTCAAACGGGCTGCCCGCCAGCCCGTGCAGAAGCAGACAGGACATCCTTGCCCCCCGCAGCGGCCCGTTCTATACTGCCGCCCACACATTTCAAGGAGATATCATGCAATGCTGCGACTTGCTGCTCACGGCAGCCTGCATCCTCACGCAGGACGCTGAGCACACCATCTGGCAGAATGGCGCCCTTGCCATCACGGCAGGCCGCATTGCCGACCTGGGACCCGCGGAGGACCTCCGCGCCCGCTGGCAGGCAAAAACCGTCGTGGACGGCTCGAGCATGCTCGTTCTGCCCGGCCTCGTCAATGCCCATACCCATGCGGCCATGACCATTCTGCGCGGTCTGGCGGACGACATGCCCCTCATCAGCTGGCTGACACAGCGCATCTTTCCCGTGGAAGCCGGCCTGAACCCCGAAGAGGTCCGTCTCGGTTCCCTGCTGGGTTTTGCGGAAATGCTGCGCACGGGCACCACGGCCTGTGTGGACATGTACATCCACGAGGCACAGGTACTGGAGGCGGCCCATACCGCCGGCATACGCTGCCTGGCCGGCGAAGGGGTTTTCGGCTTTCCCTCGGCGGCCTGCCCGTCCTACCGGCAGGCGCTGGACATCACCCGTGATCTGGCCGCCCGCTGGGCCGGCCATGACCGCCTGCGCGTGGCCGTCAATCCCCACAGCGTCTATACCACCAGCCCGGACATGCTGCTGGCCTGTCGCGATCTGGCCGAGGAACTGCACCTGCCCGTCCACATCCATCTGGCGGAAAGCCCGGATGAAACGGCGCGCAGCCTGGAACAGCACGGGGTCCGCCCCGTGGAGCACGCCCGTGCCTGCGGCCTGCTGGACCTGCCCTGCACCGCTGCCCATGTGGTGGATGTCACGGACGAGGAAATCGCCCTGCTGGCCCGCAAGCGGGTGGTGGCCGTGCACAATCCCTCGTCCAACATGAAACTGGCCTCCGGCATCCTGCCGCTGGCCCGCATGCAGGCTGCCGCCCTTTCCCTGGCCCTGGGCACGGATGGCGCCGCCAGCAACAATCAGCTCAATATGTTTACGGAAATGGGCCGTGCCGCCCTGCTGCACAAGATCGCCCAGAACGATCCCACCGCCGCCAGCGCCGCCTGTGTGCTGGACATGGCCACCCGCCACGGCGCCGCGGCCATGCACGACGCCCGCCTCGGGCAGCTCACCGTGGGCGGACCGGCAGACCTCACGGCCCTGGACCTCACGGCGCCCAATATGCAGCCGCTCTACCATCCCGTTTCCCACGCGGTCTATGCCGCCACGGGGCACGAGGTCCGCCTGACCATGGTTGCCGGAGAAATCCTTTACCAGGACGGTCGCTTCACCCGCTTTGACTATCCTGCCCTGCTGCAGGAACTACGCGCCGTGCGCAGTGCCGTCCTGCGCCGTGCCGGCACGGCGCACTGATCCGTGCGGCCCCGGCCCGGCTGATGGCGCAGCGCGGCGGCTGCCCGGCGGGCGGGAGGGGTCGTCACCATGGTTGACAGCCGAAGAAATTTGCTTATACTGGCTCGTTCCAAGTGTAATACAAGCGCTCAGGCGCGTGGAGGTATGTTATGGCTGCTCTTCTGCAGAATGCCGTGAAAACGGAAAATGGCGTAACGGTGAACGGCATTGCCGTCCTGCCCGTGATTGACAAGTGCGAAGGCTGTGATCGCGTGCGCGAGTTTGAAGGCCAGTCCTTCTGCTCCAGCTATCCCAGCCCCGAACGCAAGTGGGCCAATGGCCGCTGCAACTTCGCCACCCACGTGAAGGAGGCCGTTGCCGCTGCTGCCAAGGTCAACCCCCTCAAGGCGTCCAAGCGCGCCGCCAAGGGTCGCTAGGCCGACGATTTTCTGTGCCGTCCCCGGGACGGCAGGGCAGGAGGCCGGCATGCCGGCCTCCTGCTTCCGTGTTCGTGGAAAAAGCCCCCGGCCTATCCCGAACCGCGGCATGCCCGCCAACATCAGGAGGCGGTATGCCCCGCTGTCCGCAGGGCAGCGTCAGGAGGCCCATGGGCCTCCTTTGTGTTTGCCGTCGCGGCAGACGCGTTTTCTTGTCCTGCCCGTTACCGGGCCGGAGCCAGCATGAACGGTTCTTCTTCCGCCTCTCCTGCGTCCCTGTCCCGCCTTCTTGCCCATCTGGAAGGCCGCACCGATGATGTTATTGCGCTGCAAACAGCCCTGACCGCCTTTCGTGCCCTTGGCCCGGAAAATGGCGGCGACGGCGAAATGCCCAAGGCAGCCTTCATTGCCCGTCAGCTCCAGGCGCTGGACGCGCCCCTGACCCTGCACTGGTACAATGCGCCGGATACCCGAGTCTCTGCCGGCGAACGTCCCAATCTGGTGGCCCGCCTGCCCGGACGGCAGGAGCGCACGCTCTGGCTCTTTGCCCATACGGATGTGGTGCCCAGCGGTCCTGAAAGCAGCTGGAAGGGCGACCCCTGGCAGGTTCGCCGGGAAGGCGATCTGCTGGTGGGCCGCGGTGTGGAGGACAACCAGCAGGGACTGGTCAGCATGCTGCTGCTGGTCAGCGCCCTGGCCGCCTGCCGGATACAGCCGGAACTTTCCGTGGGCCTGGTCTTTATGGCTGACGAGGAATGCGGCAACAGCATGGGGCTTCAGTACCTGCTGCGCACGGCCGGGCAGCTCTTCCGGCCGGATGACCTGTATATCGTCCCTGACTCCGGCTCGCCCACGGGAGCAGACGTGGAAGTGGCCGAAAAGCACGTCCTCTGGCTGCGGGTGCGCACCAGCGGACGCCAGTGCCATGCCTCCCGGCCCCAGAGCGGCGTCAATGCCTTTGTGGCCGGTGCGGCGGCCGTGCTGGCCTGCGCCGGCCTGCACGAGGACTTTCCGCAGCGCGATCCCCTTTTTGACCCGCCCTGCTCCACCTTTGTGCCCAGCCGCCACGAGGGCGGTGCCCCCAGCATCAACATTCTGCCCGGCGACGACTGCTTTTACGTGGACTGCCGCCTGCTGCCCCACGTGGACCCGGCTGCCGTGCTGGAAGCCGCCCGGCGGCGGACGGCCAGGGTGGCCGAACAGTACGGCGTGCGCGTGGAGGTGGACATTTTCCACCATCAGCCCGCCAGCGTCAGCCCCGCGGACAGCCCGGTGGTGGAGGCCCTGCGCCGGGGCATCCGCGCGGTCTACGGGGTGGAAGCCCGTCCCGTGGGCATCGGCGGGGCCACCGTAGCCGCCCTGCTGCGCCAGCGCGGCCTGCCGGCCGCCGTCTGGAGCCGCATGGACGGCGTCTGCCACCAGCCCGAAGAACATTCCTCCATTTCGTCCACCATCCGGGACGCACAGGTATTTGCCCATGTCGCATTGCTTCTCTGATTCTGGCCGCACCTTTGACGCCATTGTGGTGGGCGGCGGGCATGCCGGCTGCGAAGCCGCCGCCGCGCTGGCCCGCATGGGCCACAGGACCCTGCTGATCACCAGCAATGTGGACCGCCTGGGGCATCTCTCCTGCAATCCGGCCATCGGCGGCCTGGCCAAGGGGCACATGGTGCGTGAAATCGACGCACTGGGCGGCATGATGGGCCTGTGGGCCGATGCGGCGGGCATTCAGTTCCGCACGCTGAACATGAGCAAGGGACCGGCCGTGCGGGCCACACGCGCCCAGATGGACCGTGATGCCTATATGGCTGCCGTCAAGCAGACGCTCTTTTCCCTGCCCGGTCTGCGCATCTGGCAGGACGAGGCGCGCGAGGTGCTCACCCAGGGCGACCATGCCGCCGGTGTGCGTACCGCCCTGGGCCTGGAATTCCAGGCGCCGCATGTGCTGCTGACCACGGGCACCTTTCTGAACGGGCGCATCCACGTGGGGCTTACCCATCTGCCTGCCGGGCGGCTGGGCGATGCTCCGGCCACGGGCCTGTCGGACAGCCTGCGCCAGCTGGGCTTCCGCCTGGGACGCCTCAAGACAGGCACCTGCCCCCGCCTGCTGCGCTCCAGCATTGATTTCAGCCGACTGGAAGAGCAGCACGGCGACACGCCGCCCCCGGCCTTCAGCTTTCATGGTCCCGGCCCCCGCCTGCCGCAGGTGAGCTGCCACATCACCTGGACCAATGCCGCCGCGCACGAGGCCATCCGCAGCGGCTTTGACCGCTCCCCCCTGTTCACGGGCGTCATCCAGGGCACGGGCGCCCGCTACTGCCCGTCCATCGAAGACAAGGTGGCCCGTTTCCCGGACAGGGAACGGCACCAGATATTTCTGGAGCCGGAGGGCCTGCACAGCGCCGAAATCTATGCCAACGGCATTTCCACCAGCCTGCCGCTGGATGTGCAGCAGGCCATGCTGGCCGCCATTCCCGGGCTGGAACATGCCGTCATGGTCCGGCCGGGCTATGCCATCGAATACGACTTTGCCAATCCCACCCAGCTGCATGCCACCCTGGAAAGCAAGCCCCTGCCCGGCCTGTGGCTGGCCGGCCAGATCAACGGCACCTCGGGCTACGAGGAAGCGGCGGCACAGGGCCTGTGGGCTGCCTGCAATATCTCGTGCCGCCTGCGAGAACGCGAAGCCTTTGTGCCCGGCCGGGACACGGCCTACATGGCCGTGCTGGTGGATGACCTGGTCACCCTGGGCACGGAGGAACCCTACCGCATGTTCACCTCGCGGGCAGAACATCGCCTGCTGCTGCGCGAGGACAATGCCGACAGCCGCCTGACCCCCCTTGGCCGGGAGCTGGGCCTGGTCAGCGACAGCCAGTGGGAACATTTCTGCCGCCGGCAGGAACAGGCGGCCCGCCTGCACGACCTGCTGGACAGCAGACGCCTGACCGGCGGGGACGCCTCCCTGCGCGGGCACACCCTGGCAGAGGTGCTGCGCCGTCCGCACATGGACATGGACACCCTGGCCGCAATGGATGACGGTCTGAAAGCCCTGCTGGCCGAGGATACGGAAAACGCGGCCTTCAGCGTGCAGGTGGACGTGAAGTATGCCGGTTATCTGGAACGCCAGCGCGAGCTGGTGGCCCGGGCCGCCCGGCTGGAATCCGTCCCCCTGCCGGAGGACATGGACTATACGGCCGTGGCCGGCCTTTCCCGCGAGGTGGAAGAAAAGCTGCAACGTGTGCGCCCCCGCAATCTGGGGCAGGCCGGGCGCATTTCCGGCGTCACGCCGGCGGCTGTGGGCTGCCTGGAAATTCACCTGCACAAACTGGGTCTGCTGCACGGCAAGGCGGCACGAGCGGAGGCGGCGCGGCATTCCCGCTGAAAACTGCCACATGTTCCGGGGCATTTTGCCACAAACATCCGCCCGCCCCGTTGACCTTGCGCGCCCTTCGCCGCTATTCTGTTTCCTGTTCCTGCACAAAAGGATCATGCCCTGCCGTGCTGCCGGGCACCGGGTGCAGCAGGCCCCGCCGGAAAAGCCATTCTGCCGGCGTGCCTGACGGCGCAGGGGCGCCGCCGGACCAGCCCGCGCAGGGAGGGTTGCCTTTCACGCCAACTACAAGGAGGCCGCTGTGGACGGAGGTCCCGAAAGTCATAGTACCATCTGGTCGCGCCTGGGACGTCTTTTCGGGCGTGGCGACGAGGAATCGCTGGAAAAAGCCATTCTGGAAGCCCGTGCCGAAGGCGAGGTGGAACCGGATGAAGAGTCCATGCTGCTGGGCATTCTCCGCTTCAATGACCTGCAGGTGCAGGATACCATGACCCCCCGCACGGATATCGACTGCGTGCCGGAAGACATGCCCCTGCCCGATGTGGCCCGGGTCATCGTTTCTTCCGGCCATTCGCGCATCCCCGTCTTTCGGGATACCCGCGACAATATGGTGGGCATCCTGCACGCCAAGGACATTCTCAGCGCCCTGCTGGACAAGGACACCACCTCCTCCGTCAGCAGCATCATGCGTGAACCCTTCTTTGTGCCCGAAACCAAGCCCATCCGCACCCTGCTGCAGGAATTCCGGGCCAGCAAGCAGCATATCGCCATTGCGCTTGACGAATACGGGGGCACATCCGGCCTCATCACCATCGAGGACCTGCTGGAAGAAATCGTGGGGGACATCGAGGACGAACACGATGCCCCGCGCGAGGAAGACATCCGGGAAGTGGCCCCCGGTATCTACGAGCTGACGGGCCGCGCCCTGCTGGAAGACCTGCAAGAACTGGGTGTGGACATCGAATCCGACGAGGTGGACACCATCGGCGGCTATCTGAGCATGGAAGCCGGGCATGTGCCCGATGTCAACGAGCGCTTTGCCCTGCATGGCTATCTTTTCACCGTGCTGGATGCGGACAAGAAGCTCATCCGCCGCCTGCGCATGGAACCGGATCCCGACGCTGCCCAGCAGACGCATGAAAACTGACCTCTCCGGCGCTCCGGCGTCTCCTTTCGCCGGGCTGCGGGAGCGTGCCGCCCTGCCCCTGGCCATTATTCTGTGCCTGTGGCTGGGCTTTCCCAACGACCTGCCCCTGTCGCTGGCCGGTCTGCTGCCGGCGCATCTGCCGGTTCTGCCCTCTGCACCCGGCGCTCTGCCGGGGCTGGTGCTGCTGCTGCCGCCGCTGCTGGCCCTCACAGGACTGCGCGCCCATACAGCCGGACAGGCCCTGCGCACAGGCTGGCTGAGCTGCTGGGCCGGGCATGTGGCCGCCCTCTACTGGCTGGCCCTGCCCATCCACAATGTGGGCGGGCTGCCGTGGGCACTGGCCGTGCCCTGCGCCGTTTTTGTGGCCGGCTGCCTGTCCAGCGCCGGCGGTCTTTTTGCCTGTGCGGCCTTTGCCCTGCGCCGGCGTCCGCCGCTGGTGCTGGCCGCCCTGCTGGGCCTGTGCTGGTATCTGCTGGAATGGGGCTATGCCGTGGTGGCGGGCTTTCCCTGGCTGCCGCTCAGCGGCGCCCTGGCTGTCTGGCCCCTGTTCATCCAGCCGGCCCACCTGGTGGGCGGCTATCTGCTGGCCGGCATCTGGTCCTTCATGGGCGTGCTCTGCCTCATGGCGCCACGGGGGCGCCGCTATCCGCTGCTGGCCGTTCTGCTGCTGCTCGCCAGCCTGGGCTATGGCGCCTGGCGCCTGCACCAGACGCCGGCGGAGCAGGACCCGCAGGGCAGCGGCTCCTTTGCCGTGCTGTTTGTGGAAGGCAATATCGATCAGAACCAGAAATGGCTGCCGGCCTTTCAGCGTTCCACGGTGGATACCTATCTGACCCTTACGGAGCAGGCCCTGGCCCGTCATCCCGGCGAGCATCCGCTCATCATCTGGCCGGAAACGGCCATGCCCTACAACTTTGCGGCCAATACCCTGCATACGCCACGCATCCGGCAGCTTGCCGCCCGCGCCAGAAGCCCCCTGCTCACCGGCGCCCCGGCATTCGAGGGCACGCGGGAAAACATGATCGTCTACAACCGGGCCTACCTGCTGGGACCGGACGGCAGCCTGGCCGGCTATTACGACAAGGAACACCTGGTTCCCTTTGGCGAATATCTGCCTTCCTGGCTGGACTGGGACCTGCTGTCCGGCCTGTTGCAGGAAGTGGGCGTCTATACCCCCGGCAGCCAGCTTGCCCCCCTGCGCAGCAGCGGGCTTGAGCTGGGCATGCTCATCTGTTATGAGGGCGTCTTTCCCTGGCTGGCGCAGCAGCGCGTGGCTGATGGGGCCAATGTGCTGGTGGACATCAGCAATGACGGCTGGTTCGGCCGTTCCCCCGCCGCCATGCAGCATCTGGCCCTGACCACCGTGCGCGCCGTGGAGCAGGACCGCTGGATACTGCGCGGCACCAATACCGGCATCTCGGCCATCATCGACAGCCGGGGACGTGTCGTAACCCACGGCCGCCAGTTCGAGGAGGCCGCCATCTGGGGGCGCGCCCGCATCAGCACCAGCCGGACCGTCTATCATCATCTGGCGCCGTGGCTGCCCGGCGCAGCAGCGCTGCTTGCCCTGCTGCTTGTCGTCGGCCGCTGCCGCCGCAACCCCTAACCCCTTCGTGACATCATGTTGCAACTCAGTGATCTTCGTGCCCGCAGTCAGACGCTTTCCCAACGCTTCTCCAACCTCTGGGGGCGTCTTTGACGCCGCCTCCGGCCAGCACCGCCTTGCCGAAATCGAAAAGGAACTCTCCCGCCCCGGCGCCTGGGACAAACCCGAGGCCCTGACCCCCCTGCTGCGAGAAAAACGGCAGCTTGAGGATGAGGCAAAGCGCCTCACCGACCTCAAGACCGCCCATGATGACATGCTGGCCTGGCAGGAACTGGCCGGCGAGGAGGAGAGCGAAGAAGCCCTGCAATCCCTGGAAGACCAGCAGAATACCCTGGAAAAGCTGCTGGAAGACACGGAACTGGTGCTGCTGCTTTCCAGCGAAGAGGACAACCAGGACGCCATTCTGGAAATTCACCCCGGCGCCGGCGGCACCGAATCCCAGGACTGGGCAGAAATGCTGCTGCGCATGTACACCCGCTGGGCTGCGCGCCGCGGCTACGAGGTGGAAGAGCTGGACTATCTGCCCGGTGACGAGGCCGGCATCAAGAGCGTGACCCTGCGCATCGCCGGGCCGCACGCCTTCGGCTTTCTGCGCAGCGAGCGCGGCATCCACCGCCTCATCCGCATTTCTCCCTTTGACTCCTCCGGCCGGCGGCATACCTCCTTTGCCTCGGTGGATGTCATCCCCGATGTGGGCAACGACATCGAACTGGACATCAAGGAAACGGATCTGCGTTTTGATACCTTCCGCTCCAGCGGCCCCGGCGGCCAGAGCGTCAATACCACCAGTTCGGCCGTGCGCGTCACCCACCTGCCCACAGGCATTTCCGCCCAGTGCCAGAACGAGAAATCCCAGCATCACAACAAGGAATCCGCCCTGCGCATCCTGCGGGCGCGCCTCTATGCCCTGGAACTCCAGAAGCGCGAGGCAGAACGCCAGGCCGAATATGCCGGCAAGGATGCCATTGCCTTCGGCAGCCAGATACGCACCTACACCCTGCAACCCTACCGCCTGGTCAAGGACCATCGCACAGGCTGTGAAACCGGGGATGTGGAAGGGGTGCTCAATGGCGAGATAGACCGCTTCCAGCACGATTTTCTTCTGTATCGTCACGCCCAGCAGCAGCGCTGACCGTTCATGCCCCTGCCGGAGAGGGTGCGTACCGTGCGTGCGGCCCTTTACGTCATGAAAAAACTTGGGTAAAGTTGATGGTGATATGTGTCAGAATGCCTCGCCAGCGCTCTGGCATACCCCCCCAATCCTTCCGGAGGCATGATGAACAAGAGCGAACTTATCAAGGCTCTGGCAGAGGAAAGCAGTCTGCCACTTGAAGATGCGTCCCTGGTGGTCAACACCTTTGTGGACGCCATGAAGGACGCGCTCATCGAAGGAGATCGCATCGAAATCCGAGGTTTCGGCAGTTTCAAGGTCAAGGAATACGACGGCTATGCCGGACGCAACCCCAAAACCGGCGAAAGTGTTTCCGTCATCCCCAAGCGCCTTCCGTTCTTTCGCGCCGGCAAGGAACTGAAGGAATTCATCAATCAGTAGCTGGCCAGTCCGCTGGCCAAGGAGTCTCCCATGCAGTTTTCGGGTGCCCTGACCGCTCTGGTGACCCCGTTCAGGAACGGCGCGGTGGACGAGCGCGCCTATCGTGACTTCATCGAATGGCAGATTGCCGAAGGTGTCCACGGCCTTGTGCCCTGCGGGACCACCGGCGAATCCGCCACGCTGACCCACGAGGAGCACGAACGCGTCATTGAAATATGCATTGACCAGGCTGCGGGGCGCGTGCCCGTTCTGGCCGGAGCCGGCTCCAACAATACTGCCGAGGCCATCCGTCTGGCCCGCTTCGCCAAGCAGGCCGGCGCCGATGGCGCCCTGCTCATCACGCCCTATTACAACAAACCCACGCAGGAGGGCCTCTACCGGCATTTCCGGGCCATTGCCGAGGCCGTGGATCTGCCCCTGGTCCCCTACAACGTGCCCGGACGCACGGGCTGCAATATGCTGCCCGCCACCCTGGGGCGCCTGGTGCATGACTGCCCCACCATTGTGGGCATCAAGGACGCCACGGGGGACCTGCACCAGGGCAGCCAGACCATCGCGGCCTGCCCGCCCACCTTCAGCGTGCTGTCCGGTGACGATTTCACGGCCCTGCCCCTCATGAGCATTGGCGGCAAGGGAGTCATTTCCGTTACAGCCAATATTCTGCCCGGCGCCATGGCCCGCCTGTGCAATGCCTTCAGCGAAGGCCGGCTGGACGAGGCCGCCCGGCTGCACCACAGGCTCTACCCCCTGCATCAGGCCATGTTCCTGGAAAGCAACCCCATTCCCGTCAAGACCGCCCTGGCCCTCATGGGCAGAATGAGCGACGAAATGCGCCTGCCGCTCTGCCCCCTGTCGGCAGACCATCTGGAAGCGCTCAAAGCGGCGCTCCATGCCCAGGACCTGATCTGACCACGTAACGGGGCCGTCCGCCAGGGCGCCCCGTTTTTTCACCCCTGCCGCCTGACGGCAGAATCCGGCATGGCCCCGGCGGTCGCACGGACCACGGCGCTCTGCCCCCAAAAGGACTTCACCATGAAAGAACTTGACTGCCGTGGCCTCGCCTGTCCGCAGCCTGTGCTGCGCTGCCGTGATGCCGTGGACGCCGGCGCCAGCTGCCTGCAAATTATTGTGGACAATGATCCGGCCTGCGAAAATGTGCGCCGCTACCTGCAAAATCAGAACTTTTCCTGCGACGCCGTGCGCAAGGGACCGCTCTGGATCATCAGCGCCACGCGGGAAGCGCACGACCAGCACCCCGTCGCCGCTCCCCACCACCATCCTGACGTAACAGAAGGCCGCACCCTGGTGCTCATCACCACGCCCACCCTGGGACGCGGAGACGATACCCTGGGCACGCGCCTCATGACCACCTTTCTCCAGACCCTGCCGGAAATGACCCGGCTCTGGCGCGTTGTGCTGCTCAATGGCGGGGTGAAGCTGGCAGCCACCCCCGGCGACCCCCTGGATGCCCTGAAGAAGCTCAGCGAAAACGGGGTGGACATTCTGGTCTGCGGCACCTGCCTGGCCCACTACGGCCTGACCGAGGCCAAGGCCGTGGGCGAAACCTCCAACATGCTGGATATTGTGACCAGCCTGGATGTGGCCGACAAGGTTGTGCGCCCCTGACGCCATCCCGCCTGCGGCCCGGGCACTGGGGAGCGGCAGCCGCCGCCTCCGGCAGCCGGATGACGGCCGTACCATGAACCGCGGCAACAGATGCCGGGCTGCCGCTGCTCACGCGGCATGATCCACGGCCCTGCGTATCTCGCGCCTTTCCCGCTGTTTCTCCACAGATGTTTCCGGGGATGTCGTCCTGTGTGCGGCATCCCCGTTTTCTCTTCCCGTTCAGGAAAACGGGCACACGGCAGGCCGACCGCCGTGCCGCAATGCGCGGCCGGCGCCCGGTATGCGAAAACAGCGGCATCTCCTCCTGCGGGCGACTGCAACGCCAGAGCGCGCCTCTGCCATGCCCCGTACCGACGAACTCCCTTTCCCGGTGTGAAGATGTCCGGTTCCGGCAATGAAAAAGGCCCCTTGCGGGGCCTTTTTCATTGCACGGGAAGAGCGATGCGCTACATGGCAGCCTTGTAAATGGCGGCCACAGCGGCATCCGTCATGATGCGGGGGTTGGTCAGACCGCAGGCGTCCTTCTGGGCGTTGGCCGTCATGGTGGGAATGTCTTCTTCACGCACTTCCTTGCCGTACTTCTTGCCCAGGGCAACAAGGCCGGTGGGGATGCTCACATCCTTGGACAGGATGTTGATGGCGACGATGGCGCGTTCCGAGGCTTCATGGGCGCTCAGGTTGTCCACGCGTTCGCCCAGGAGCTTGGCAATACGGCCGAAGCGGCGGCGGGCAGCAATCAGGTTGTAATTGCACACATGGGGCAGCAGAATGGCATTGCATTCGCCGTGCGGCAGGTCATAGAAACCGCCCAGCTGATGCGCCATGGCATGCACATGGCCGAGGCTGGCATTGTTGAAGGCCATACCGGCGAGATACTGGGCATAGCACATGCCTTCGCGGGCTTCCTTGTCCTTGGCGCCACAGGCCACGGAACGGCGCAGGTAACGGTTGATGTATTCCATGGCCTTTTCAGCGCAGGCGTCGGTCATGGGCGTGGCAGCGGTGGACACATAGGCTTCGATGGCGTGGGTCAGGGCATCCATGCCGGTGGCCGCCGTGAGGGAAGACGGCATGTTCATCATGAGCACCGGGTCGTCAATGGCCACGCTGGGGGTGCAGCGCCAGTCCACAATGGCCATCTTCACCCTGCGGGACAGGTCGGTGATGATGCAGAAACGGGTCATTTCCGAGGCCGTACCGGCCGTGGTGTTCACAGCCACATAGGGCGGGAAGGGCTTGGAGGACTTGTCCACGCCTTCGTAGTCGTGGATGGTGCCGCCGTTGCTGACCACAAAGCCCACGCCCTTGCCGCAGTCATGCGAGCTGCCGCCACCCAGGGTAATGAGGCTGTCGCACTTGTTTTCCTTGTACAGCGCCGTGGCTTCCGCCACATTGGCGTCCGTGGGATTGGGCACCGTACCGTCATACACGACGTACTTCATACGGGCCTTGTCCAGAATGTCCGTGATGTGTTTCAGGATGCCGCAGTTGACAATGCCCTTGTCGGTCACGATGAGCGGACGCTTGCCGCCGATATTCTTGAGGCGCTTGGGGATTTCGGTGCAGCAGTTTTCACCCACCAGCGTTACGTTGGGGATGAAGAATGAGGTGATCTGACCCATGTGCATGCTCTTCATATCCGTGCTCATAACCGACTCCTTTTTTTCTACCGCAGTTGCTCATACGGTGTGTTTATTGTTTGGTACGTCACTACGTTACGTTAGGCCTCATAATATGACAAGTTTTTTTTCCAATTTTTTGCATAATATAAAAAAATCACAAGACTGTTTGAGTGAACAGTTAAAAAACGCTCATACAGACGACAATACGGAAAACAGGCCTGTATCAGGGCTTTCATGCAGTCTGCCCCGTTCTGCCTTCGGCAGCGGCATGTGCGCTCCTTCCCTCGGCAATGCGGCACAGACGGGTCATGGCCCTCAAGTAGCTGCCATTGTTATTAAGAAAAAAGACCAACGGTTTCGAAAAGTTATGCCCAAGAAGGCCATTTACCATGAGCTGACTGATCTCTTTTTCCCGCAAAAGGACCAATTGGGAACGAAAGAACACCCTCAAATCCGCCGGAGACATGCTTCGCAGCACCTGTCGGAAGGCTTCCTGGGCACGCGGCTGGTAAAACCAGAAGTACTGGAGGTCCAGTGCGCTGATGATCAGCGCCCGTTCCAGGCGGGCCGCCTCCGGTCCGCCCCGACCACCCAGCCCCCCGGGACGGGCCAGCTTGTTGAGCGCGTCTTCCCGCGGAAAGAGCAGCTCCAGTCGGGTGGCACAGTCAAAAACCCGCCGCAGCTTCTGCCAGTAGTCCCGCCGACGCATGCGCAGGTTAGCCTGGCTGTCGGCAAAACCTTCGATGAGTGCCGCCACCGCATCCGACGCCAGCTTGGAAACGATGGCCGCACTGGGGGTCAGATACACAAGCGGATCGGCAATGCCGCAAAAGAGCAGCAGATAGAATAGGCAGGTATTGCCCAGCGAAGAAACGGGAATGGCCAGAATACTGCGAAACAGATTTCCTATTGATGCTGTACGCGGAAAGCCACGAAAGACGTTGTGCGAAAATATATAGAAGCCGTTGATAATGTTGAGAACGGAAAAAACAATAATGGGACTGTCGGCAATTGTTATACCGAAGATGTCTTGCAGGATAAGTACGCGCAGGATACCCTCAAGCAAAAGAACGGATATACCGGTGAACATAAGCGAATCACAGAGCCGTGTAACGCTGACATGCTCCTTCCAGTGTGTAAGAGACCCCCGCGTAAAGCCCTGTGCGGCCATGACCATTTGCAGCACATTGCGCACGCCGGTGATACCGAACCAGATAAATGCCCCGAACCAGGCCAGCACCCACCATTCCTGCGTATACAAAAAGGTGAAAAAGGCCGGAAAAAAGCCCGCCAGCACCTTGAGCGTATCACATACCGCGCTGTTGAGCTGCCCCAGGCCCGGCCTGGGGTGGTGCGTTTCCGCAGGCGGCAGCAGCGCATTGGGCGCCGGAATGCTGTGACCGCCCAGGGCAAGGATATTGCCGTCAGGGGCGTAGCGGCAGCCTTCGCTGGCGGCAACCCAACAGCGGTGCCGCTCCATGCCCAGGTGGTTGCCCCCCGGCAGAAAGCGCAGCCGGGACAAAGCCTGCTGGCAGGGCGTGGGATGCTCCGGCTCGGTATAGGAAAAGTGCTCCTCCACCGGAGAATAGATGGGAATGGGCGGTGTGGAGGCATTCTTGCCGCTCAGGGCCGCCACACCACGCCGGGGCAGCGTCTCCCGAATGGCCAGCCCCATGCCGAAGGTGCGCAGGCGCGTGGCGGCATTGCTGCCCAGGCGGGTCTTGAGGGGCGTGTGCCGGTAGGTTTCCCAGAGCTGGGGGATGTCGCGCAGGATCTCCTGAAACTTGGGCAGCCGCTCCTCGTTGTGCTCTGCCTCCAGGCGCCGGATGATCTGCCGCACCATCTGCTTCATGTGCGGCCCCATACCGTGATTGAGAATCTGCTGCAATTCGCTGATTTCGCGGATGTGCGTCAGCTCCCCGGCCATCCAGCTCTTGGTGTTGAACAGTTCAAGATGGGTGATGCCTCCCTGGCAATCCCAGATCAGTTCGATGACATCGGCAGCATCCAGGCCGTCGGTGCAGAGCGTCAGACGATAGCCCGGCGTCAGCGCGCGCAGCTGGCGCACCAGTTCGCCCATGGAGATGCGGCGCAGTTCGGGAACACTTTCCTCCAGGGAGGGCACCTGCACGTCGGGCAGCTCGGGAAATTTGTCCACCGACAGCCAGCTGTGCAGAATAACATCCGATGTCAGATGCTCCAGCTCGTCGATTTCGGCCCGGGCCGCAGCATCGCCCCCTGCCGCCAGCGGCGCCAGCTGCTGCGCCCGTTGCCGCAGGGCAGGCAGCACCAGCTGATGCAGATATTCGGCCAGGCGCAGCATGAAGGAGTGGTGCCGGCCCAGAAAATCCAGGAAGTCCTCCACGCTGGCAGGCGGAATGCTGACCTTCCAGCGGGCTTCCAGCTCAGGACGCTGCCGGTCATTCCAGCATTCAAGCACCTGCATGGCATGCTCGCGCAGCCAGTGCAGCACGCCGCGGCCGCGCTGCTGCATGGCCTGCATGGCCGGACTGTCCATGAAGGCCATGAAGTCACGGCTGGAACTGAAGCCCCGCGGCACCCAGAGCAGGCTCACATAGCGGCCGTAAAAGGGTACCCGGTATTCAATGCCCACGCGCACCTTCATGCCGGTGATGGCCGCCGCCTCCAGCAGCTCTCCGGCGGCCTCCATTTCAATGCAGTTGTCATACAGGACCGTGAGACAGCCCATGCCCTTGATCCAGGCATCCATGATGAGATGCGTGGGAGTCTTGCGCCCCTTGGTGTTCACATCATACACATGATTGTCAAAGGCAACCTGGTTCCAGTCCTCCGGCATTTCGGCCAGATGATACAGCGCCAGCATGCGACGCACCACACGCGGCCTGCCCAGCGCCGTCTGCCGGAAGGCCCGGGCCAGGCGCAGCTGTTCCTGTGTGTCGCCGTGGGCGCGCACCATTTCCTTCATGATCTGCAACAGCACGCGGGCCGTATTGCGCCGCAGCCAGGAATGGGCGCTGGCCATGACCTCGTCAAACAACGTCTGCAGGGCGCACAGGCGTCCGCGGGCACTGGATCCGCCCCCTTCCAGATTGCGCAGCAGGTTCACCGTGGCCGCCGCCATGCGCGAAGCCTGCGAGGTGACCATTTCCTGAATGCCGTGCGGGTGCAGCTCCGGCTCGATGAGACCTTCCACAAAGGCCGCACTGGGCGCATCGAGAATCCTGTTTACCAGGCTGAGAATCTCCCTGTCCTGCTGGTCAAAATACAGGCTCATGTGCCTTCTGCCCTTCATGCTCTTCCTCCGCGCACCGTCGTTACCGAACAGCAAGGGGCCGCCCGCAGGCGACCCCCTGTTCGTTTCTGAAAATTCCGATCACCGGAAGCTGTACTCTCGCAGACCCGGCGCACCTTGTCCAGTCCAGGCCAGTCCAGGTCAGTCCAGGCCCGGCCCGCGTGTGCCGGCAGGCGATCTGACCACAGGGCGAGGCACTTCCGGGGGCAGGGGTCCCCGCCCGCGCTGGCAGAGACTCCCCCCTTTCCCGCATGCGGGCATGGGAAGGTTACAGCATGGCCGGGCAGGCCGCGGCATTTCCCCGGCAGCCGGCCGCCGGGATCATGCGCCCGGACACAGGTCCTCCTGCGCCGTCTGTCATGTGTCTGCGGCCCGAAACGGCAGCCAGCCGCCCCTAGATGAACTCGTCCACCCGGCCGGCCCGCACCTTCTGCAACAGGCGCTCGGCAGCGCCCTTGTCCGGCTCGGGCATGGCGGCCAGCTTTTCGGCAATGAGGGCCTCACCCAGCCGGCGCGTGACCGGCGTGGCATAGTTGAGCAGAAATTCCAAGAAGGACGCCATGGAATTGGGACCGCACTGCCCCTTCATGCCGCTTTCGCGCACCATGGAAAGGAACTCCACCCCGCTGCGCCCCAGGCGCGGACAGGCCGTGCAGAACGACGGCAAATGCCTGGCCTCTTCCAGCAGAAAGCTGACCACGTCATCCACGTGGCAGTTCTCCCCGATGGGGAAAGGCACCCCACCCGGGCCGGGCAGGGGACTCCAGTCCGCGTAGGGATTGGCCACACTGCCCGTCAGCAGCTGCGAACAGCCCACGCTGCACCCGTCACGCCACAGGCCGGACGGCTCGCGCGTGCTGAGAATGATGCCCGTATAGGGAATGGCCAGCCGGGTAATGGCCACGCAGCGCAGAAAGTCCTGGTCACTCACCGGGAAGGGGGCCTGTTCCAGACCGCCGGGGGCGGGACGCAGGCGGTGCATGCTCACCGTATGCCCGCCCGTGCCGTAGACGCGCACCAGGTGGGCCGCATGCAGTGACAGGGCCAGCACGTCAAACTGCCAGGGCGCCAGCCCCAGCAGCAGGCCCAGCCCCACATCCCCCATGCCGGCGGACAGGGCCACATCCGGCCCGTTGATGCGCCGGTTGTAATCGGCCTTGGGGCCGGAACGGTGCATGGCGGCATACTGCTCCGGATGGTAGGTATCCTGATAGAGCAGCACGGACCCCACATCCACGGCACGCAGCTCGGCATAGTCCGCGGCAGAGAGCGGCCCCACATTGACGTTGACCCGGCGGATCTCGCCGTCCGACTCATCATATACCGTATACAGGATGCTGATGGCCTCGGCCAGATATTCGATATCGGCATTGGGCAGCTGCCCTGTCACCAGAAAGACGCGCTTGTGCCCCTGCCGGACGAGCTTGCGCGCCGCATCGCGGATGTCCACGGAGGTCATGTAGCAGCGCTGCACCATGGTATTGCCCCGCCGGTTGGCACAGTAGACACATTCGCTGCCGCAGTGATTGGTGAGATGCAGGGGCGCGGAAAGCACGATGCGGTCCCCGTAGACGCGCTGCTTCACGGCATCGGCCGCCTGCATGAGCATGCTGAGGGCATCGGGATCCGTAACGCGCATGAGCGTGGCAATCTCGGCCAGACTCAGGGACTGCATGGCCAGGGACTTGTCAAGAATGGCCCGCAGGCGGGCGGCATCAGGCGCCACGGCGCAGGCGAGGGCCTCCTCAATGGCGCGGATATCCAGCCACGCGGGAGGAGTGAACTGTGACATGGTTGCGACCTCGAAACGCGGCAGGCATGCACCTGCCGGATGGTAGACAGAAAGCACAGCGCGGAACGACGCACCGCACCCGGCGCGTCCGCTGCGGGCGCTGCATCCGTAACAGGGGGAAATATAGCAGCCTTGTCCGTACAAAGCTAGCGCTTTTTTTCACAGTATGCCGCTTTTTTTGCCTGATTCAGGCATTTTTCCCTTCCGGCTTCCGGGGGCCTCTTATCAATGCAGGCCGGCAGAAGCATCGCAGCCGCTGGAAAACATGCGGCGAAAATGGCCGAAATGCTCATTTTTTTACCAATTAAATCAATAAATTAAGAAAAAAATCCAATCTGGTTGACAAGGCATCCCAAAACTCATATCAGTGCTCGTAGCGAAGGCGTGAACGGTTTCGGCGGAGTCGCACGGACGCTGGTGCACGTTTTCATTATGGGATTGGCCCAGGACCATTTTATAATGACATTGGAGGCTACCATGGCTGATTTCAATGCTGCCGATCTGATTTCCACTGACAAGAAGTATGTGTGGCACCACCTGACCCAGCACAAGGTGTACGAAAATTCCGATCCCGTCATCTTCGTCGAAGGCAAGGGCAACCGCGTCACGGACGTGTACGGGAAGGAATACCTTGATGCCGTGTCCGGCGGCGTGTGGACGGTCAACGTGGGCTACGGCCGCGAAAAGATCGTCAAGGCTGTGGCGGATCAGCTGCAGAAGCTCTGCTACTTTGCCAATGCCTACGGCAACATCCCGACCATCCAGTTCTCCAAGAAGCTCATCGAAAAGATGCCCGGCATGAGCCGAGTGTATCTCTCCAACTCCGGTTCCGAAGCCAACGAAAAGGCCTTCAAGATCGTGCGTCAGATCTCCGCCCTGAAGCACGGCGGCAAAAAGAGCAAGATTCTGTACCGCGAGCGTGACTACCACGGCACCACCATCACCACGCTGAGCGCCTGCGGCCAGTTTGAGCGCCGCAATCAGTTCGGCCCCTTCACGCCCGGCTTTGTGTCCTTCCCCGACTGCTGCGCCTATCGCTCGCCCTACAGCGACAATACCGATCTGGGCAAGAAGTTCGCCCTGGAAATGGAAAAGGTCATCCAGAAGGAAGACCCCGATACCGTGGGCGGCGTCATTCTTGAACCCATTACCGCCGGCGGCGGCGTCATCGTGCCCCCGGACGGCTACTTTGAAACCATTCAGGAAATCTGCAAGAAGTACGGCATCCTGCTCATCATTGACGAAGTGGTCTGCGGCCTTGGCCGTACCGGCAAGTGGTTCGGCTACCAGCACTTCGGCGTGAAGCCCGACATCGTCACCATGGCCAAGGGCGTTGCCTCCGGCTATGCCCCCATCAGCTGCACCGTGACCACCGAAGAAGTCTTCCAGGACTTCATCGCCGATCCCAGCGACCGTGACGCCTACTTCCGCGACATTTCCACCTTCGGCGGCTGCACCTCCGGTCCGGCCGCGGCCCTGGCCAACATGGAAATCATCGAGGAAGAAAACCTGCTCGACAACGTGGTGAAGCAGGGCGAACACCTCATGGAAGGGCTGGAAGGCCTGAAGAGCAAGTACGCCATCGTGGGCGACGTGCGCGGCAAGGGTCTCTTCGCCGGTCTGGAACTGGTGAAGGACCGCGCCACCAAGGAACCCGTGGACGAAGCCGTGGCCGGCAAGGTGGTGGCCGAATGCTTCAAGCAGGGCGTCATCATCGGCAAGACCTCCCGCAGCTTCCGCGAATTCAACAATACCCTCTGCCTCAGCCCGGCCCTGATCTCCACCAGGGACGACATCGACGCCATTGTGGCCGCGCTGGACAAGGCTCTGGCTGTGGTCAGCGCCTAATCCTCTTCCATCCATCAGCAACCACGGGGGGCTTCGGCCCCCCTTTTTGTTGCTCCCTGCCTTTTCCGCCCGCGGCATCAATCTTGTCAAGCCGGGGTTTTGCGGGCACACTCCCCTCCGTCCCGCCGATACGTCCGCCCGGGCGGGTCTGTCCCGTGGCGGCACTGCCGGCCGCCCCCAACCCCTTTTGCGGAGGATGCCATGTCCTGCTTGCTGTTATGCCATGCGCCGCGCCCGGCCCTGGCCGGTCTTCTGCGCTGCTGTCTGATTCTTCTGCTCCTGCTGGCCGCCCTGGCCCCGTCCCCGGCCGGTGCCGCCCCGGCGGCCACACCGCCCGCCGGCGTCGTGACCCTGCTGCTGGAAGACGATAGCCCGGACCAGGGCTGGAACGATCTGCTCAAAAGCGGCCTGCAACGCGCCGCCCGCAGCACCGGCCTGCCTGTGCGCGTGGTGGTGGCGCCGGCCCATGCCGACCAGCAGGCCATCTTCCGACAGGAAGCTGCCCGCTCCGGTCTGCTTATCGTGGCCTGCGACAATCTTCACGAAGTACTGCGCAACAATGCGGCCAATTTCCGCCAGACCCGCTTCGGCTGCATTGATACCGGCGTGCGGGCAGCCAATATCATGTCCATCACCTTTGCCGACGAGCAGGCCGCCTTTCTGGCCGGAGCCGCGGCAGCCATGCTGACAGCCGATGGCACACAGTCCGGGAGCAGCCCCCGGGCACTGGGCTGGCTTTCTGCCTATGAAACCGGCGCCGTGCGCACCATGCTGAACGGCTTTCTGGAAGGGGCACGCCTGGTGACGCCTGACATGCGCATTCTGCACCGGGTTATCGGCTCGTGGACCGATACGGCTGCCGCCCGGGCAGCCGTCCAGGAAATGCTGGATCAGGGGGCGGCCGTTGTGGTGCTGTCCGCCGGACGCGCCGGACTGGGCACACTGGATCTGCTGCGGCAGCGGCAGGCCCTGGCCATCGGCATGGATGCCGACCAGGACAGCCTCATGCCCGGAACCGTGCTGACCTCTATCCGCAAGCGGGCCGACCGTGCCGTGGAGGAACTGGTCACAGCCTATGCCGACGACCGCTTTCAGGGAGCGGAAATCATTACCTATACGCTGGAAAACGGCGGCGTGGACATCACCAACTTTGCCAGCTATGCCGCCGCGGGCAAGCCCCTGCCGCCCCGACTGCTCCAGCGCTGCAAGGAACTGCGCATGGAGCTGAGCAGGGGCAGCATACGCCTGCCTTCCCTGCGTCAGGGCACGCTCTGCAACTGCCGCTGATTCCGTCAATTGTGAAATTTATCCTTTTATCTTCTCAATCTTTGTGAGATTGTCTGAACAAGTTCCCAGGACATTGCCAAAAATCCATAAAAAAATATTTTTTAACCATAAGTATTTATTACCTTTTTTCGGAAACTTCTGCGCAGGGTCCGGCACAGGGCGGTACAGGCGGCGCGTTCCACGGACATTTTGTGGGAAAGAACTATTTTTTTCCTATGATATCAATGAATTATATGTTTTTTGACATTTTTTTCTCTTTCCCCTTGCTCTTGACCACAAAACGCGCTAAGTTGCCCTCGTGAGCCGGGAAAACAGGCTGAGCCTGGTGCTGCTCCCCGTAAAGAGCTTTTCTTCACAACAGAAAAACCAACGGCACAGCACCCCGCGCAGAGCGTGAGAGGCCGGACCCCTCGGATATCCTCCCTCTCATGGTACGAGGCACTGTTCGTCTTGTGCGAATCTTTCCAACTTCACCTGCAGCCTTTTCAGGAGGCATCCAAATGCTTATCGGCGTTACCAAAGAAATCAAGGCCAACGAACATCGTGTAGGCATCACCCCCGCTGGCGTCAAAGCTCTGAAGGACCATGGCCACGAGGTCATGATCGAAATCGGCGCCGGTCTCGGCAGCCGCATTTCTGATGACGACTACAAGGCTGCCGGCGCTACCATGATGCCCGTGGCCGATGTCTGGGCCAAGGCCGACATGATCATGAAGGTGAAGGAACCTCTGCAGAGCGAATACAAATACTTCCGCGAAGGCCTGCTGCTCTTCACCTATCTGCACCTGGCCGCCGACAAGCCCCAGACCGATGCCCTGCTCAACGCTGGCGTGGTGGGCCTGGCCTACGAAACCGTGCAGCCCGATGACCGCACCCTGCCCCTGCTGGCTCCCATGTCCGAAGTGGCCGGCCGCATGTCCATCCAGGTGGGCGCCAACATCCTCACCAAGCAGGCCGGCGGCTGCGGCGTGCTGCTGGGCGGCGTGCCCGGCGTGCAGCGCGGCAAGGTCGTCATCGTGGGTGGCGGCATCGTGGGCACCAACGCTGCCAAAATGGCCATCGGCATCGGCGCCGAAGTGACCATCCTTGACAACAACCTGAACCGCCTGCGCTACCTCGACGACATCTTCGGCGCCCGCGTGCAGACCATGGCTTCCAACAGCCACAACATTGCCGCCGCCGTGAAGGACGCCGACCTCGTCATCGGCTCCGTGCTCATCCCCGGCGCCAAGTGCCCGCAGCTGGTGACCGAAGACATGATCAAAACCATGCGCCCCGGCTCCGCCGTGGTGGACGTGGCCATTGACCAGGGCGGCGCTGTGGAAACCACCGCCGGTCATCCGACCACGCACGAAAACCCGACCTTCGTGAAGCATGACGTTGTCCACTACTCCGTGGCCAACATCCCCGGCGCCGTGCCGATCGCCTCCACCTACGCCCTGACCAACGCCACCCTGCCCTATGCCCTGCAGCTGGCCGACAAGGGCTGGAAGAAGGCCTGCGCCGACAACATCGCTCTTGCCCGCGGTCTCAACACCGTCTATGGCAAGTGCACCTTCAAGGGCGTTGCCGATGCCTTCGGTCTGGAATACGTTCCCGCCGCCGAAATGCTGAAGTAACGGGCTGACCCGCCCTGCCATCCCTCTCCCCCCGGCTTCGCGGCCGGGGGGATTTTTTTATGCTGTGCCTGCCGTCTGCGGGCTTCGACACGCCCCTTCCCACACAAGGCGTCCGGCCCGCTGACACATGCCACGTCCGCCGGACGTTCCCTCCCGAAGGGGCCTCCGGCCAGCCCCGACATGCTGCCACAATGGCCCGGCATGACGCCGGTTACCCCATCCGGGCCAGCCAGTTCGTTCCAGTCCATGCCAGTCCGTGTGCTGCTTCGTTGCCAGTGCATGCCGGGTTGTAGCCTCTGCCCGGGTCCGCTACCCCGTAGCCACCATCCCGGAGCGGTCCTGCCCGCGCCCGCATGTCCGGTCTTGCCGCAGGCCTGCCGCACACGCCGCACTACCTTGCGCCCCGCCGTGGGACAGGCTATGCTCAGCAACATCTCTCCCTGGCAGACACGCGGCCCCGCCGCCTCCGGCCGGCCTTCCGGCTGTGCTGCGCTGTTTCCCCTTCGCGTAACGCCCACGTCCACGGAGTGTCCCCATGCTGCACATGCTTCCGCGTCTTCTCCTGGCTGCCCTGCTTGTTGCCACCCTGTTTCCCCGCGCGGCCATGGCCGGGGAACTGACCACGGTGGTCAGCGCCTGGCTGGGCGATCATGAAACCTTCCCCATGTGGTATGCCAAGGAACACGGCTGGGACAAGGAAGCCGGCCTGAACGTGGAGATGAAGCGCTTTGCTTCCGGCGCGGACATGCTCACCGCCCTGGCCTCGCGCGGCTGGCACTTTGCCCTCATGGGGGCCGTGCCTGCCATGCTGGGCAATCTGCGCTACAACAGCAGCATCATTGCCCTGGGCAACGACGAGTCAGGCAGCAATGGCGTCCTGCTGCGGGCCGGCAGCGACATGGCCCAGGTACGGGGCTGGAACCGCCAGTATCCCCAGGTCTGCGGCAGTCCCCAGACGGTGCGGGGCAAGACCTTTCTGGTCACCACCGTCTCTTCCGCCCACTATGCCCTCAATGTCTGGCTGGAAATACTGGGCCTGCGCGACAGTGACATCATTATCAGGAACATGGAGCAGAAAGAGGCCCTGGCGGCCTTTGAACGGGGAGAAGGAGACGGCGTGGCCCTGTGGGCGCCCTATCTGTTTGATGCCCTGCACAGAGGCGCCGTTCTTGCCGCAGACATGCGCCTGTGCGGGCGCGGCAATCCCGTGGTGATGGTGGCCGACACCCGCTATGCTGCCCGCCACCCCGACGTGACGGTGCGCTTTCTGGGGGTTTACCTGCGGGGCATTGCCGCCATCAGAAGCACCCCGCCGGAACAGCTCGTGCCCCAGTACCAGCGCTTCTATCAGCAGTTTTCCCACCGGGAGTACAGTGCTGCCCTGGCGTTGCAGGACCTGCGCAACCATCCAGTCTATACCCTCCAGGAACAGCTTGCCCTGTTTGACGACAGTCACGGCCCCAGCCAGGTGCAGCAGTGGCAGGCCGGTGTGGCCCGCTTCTTTACCGCGCTGGGGCGCATCACCCCCCAGGAGGCCCGCAAGGTGGGCGACGGAACCTATGCCACCGGAACCTATCTGCGCCTTCTGGCCCGGCAGCAGCCCGCTTCGTCCGGGAACGAGGCCCCCGGACAGTAAGATGCCACAAGCTCCCTCCGCCCCGGCGGGCAGCGTGCATCTTCAGGATGACGAGGTCTGCTTTGTTCTTGCCGACGGAACCCGCCTGTCCGCCCGTATCCGGCGGCATGCCGCCTGCCGGCTGCTGCGCCTGAGCCTTTCCGCCCAGGGACGCCTGCGCCTCTCGGTGGCTCCCGGTCTGTCCGCCGCCCGGCTGCTGCCCCAGCTGCGCGCCGCGCTGCCCTGGCTGGAAAAGGCCTGGGCCTCCCGCCCTGTGCAGGAGGAAGCCCACCCCCTGCCGGCAGCGCTCTGTCTGCCCGTGGCGGAACTGTCTCTACCCCTGCGCCTGGAAGGTTCGCTGGCCCAGGGGCGGCATGCGGCAGCCAGGCCGGGCACCCGCTCCCTGCTGCGGGAACAGGGCGCGCAGCGACTGCTGCTGCTGGAAGACGGGACGGCCCTGCGCCTCTATGGTGATCCGGTGGAAACCCTGATGGCCCGCGTGCTGCAGGACTGGTGCCGGGCGCAGGCCCAGCGCTGCCTGCCGCCGTTCCTGCAGGCCCTGGCCCGTCGGCACGGCTTTGTCGTGCGCAGCGTGCAGGTGCGGGACCAGCGCTCCCGCTGGGGCAGCTGCTCACGGGACAAGGAACAGCCGGACAGCGGGCACATCCGCCTCAACTGGCGGGCCGTCCTGCTGCCACGGGAGGATGCGGTCTTTCTGTGCCTGCACGAACTCTGCCACATCCGCCACATGAACCACTCGCCCGCCTACCGGGCCGAACTGGCCCGGCTGGCGCCGGACTGGGCCGCACGGGAGCGCCGCCTTTCCCGCTTCTGGCAGGAGCTGCCCTGGTGGGCACAGCACAGGGACTGAACAGGCGCTCTCAGGGGCGCAGACGCCCCATGGAGGCAGGCCGCCCGGCCACCACCAGCCGGTCACCCCGCTGCAGGACCGTGCGGGCGGGCGGAACAAAGATGAACGCATCCGCACCGGCCGGCCGAATGCCCATGACCATGACGGCATGCTCCTGCATGAGGTTCAGCTCCACCAGCGTCTTGCCGTGCCAGCGGTCCACATCCAGTTCCTGGATGGCAATGCCCCCGTATTTGGGAATCAGGTCCAGCATGCCCGGATTGGCCAGCTGATGCGCGGCCATGACAGCCGCATCCACCTCGGGCACAATGGCTCTGTCCACGTGCAGGCGCTGCAGAATCTTGCGATGTTCCTCATTGGAAGCCTTCACCAGCAGACGCGGACCGGCCAGCTCCTGCACATTGAGCGTGATGTTCAGCGACTGTTCCACACTCTCTCCCACGCAGATGACGACCCAGTCCAGTTCCTGCATGTGCAGTGAGCGCAGCACCGTCAGATTGGTGGCATCGGCCCTGTAGACCGTTTCCAGATATTCCTCGGCCAGCTGCACGCGATTTTCAGAGGCATCAATGCCAATGACCGTATGCCCCAGGTCCCGCAGGGTCCGCGCCATGCGCAGACCGAATTTCCCCAGACCGATGATGCCGATTTCCATGCTTTTCCCCGTCAGTACTCATGATACGCCCGGTGCGCCGCGCTCCTGCACTGTGCCGGACAGCCGAAGCCAGGGCCGCCCGCAGCCATTTTGCCCATACGCAGCCCCATGCCGCAGGATAGCGCTCCCGTGCCGGACTCCGCTGGCCGGGCCGACCTGGTCGACCGGACGAATCGGGTGGGCGGCAGCCTGCGTCCTCCTGAACAGCACACGCACCAGCAACGGGCCAGGCACCGAGAGCCATGCGCCTGAAGGGGCCCGTTCGTCCTGCCGCAGCGCGCCTGTTGCGCGGACAGCCGCTAGCCGATGGGCAGCTCGCTTTCCGCATAGCGGTAGGCCCGGCGCGGGTGCAGACTGCGCAGGGCCAGCAGAATGCCCAGCAGCCCCACACGGCCGGCAAACATGTTTACCATGATAATGCACTTGCCCTCAAAGCTGAGTCGCGGCGTCACATTGGCGCTCAGGCCCACGGTGCCCAGGGCAGACACCACCTCGAACAGCAGGTGAAGAAAGCTCATGCCGCTGTCCGCCGTGCGGTACAGGATGCCCGACTCCGTCAGGCTGAGCAGAAAGATGGATGTCATGATCATGAAGCCGTACAGAAAGAACAGCGTCAGGGCGCGGGTCAGGTTCTCGTCCCGCACGCCGCGATTGGCCAGGACAATCTGCCCGCCGCCGCGCAGCTGGGCCAGCAGATAACCCAGCAGCACCCGGAATGTGGTTACCTTGATGCCGCCGGCACAGGACCCCGGCCCGCCCCCCACAAACATGAGCGCCATGAGCACCATGAGGCTGGCATGACTCAGGCTGGCAATGTCCACCGTATTGAAGCCCGCCGTCCGGGCAGAAATGGACTGGAAAAAGGACGACAGCAGCAGGGCAAAGCCCTCGCCCACCACCTGTTCATTGCCGGGGCGCCTCCAGCCGATGACATAGAGCAGCAGCCCCCCGGCCAGCACCAGAAAGAGGGACGTGCTCACCACCAGCCGGCTCAGACGGCTGAAGCGTGTTCCCCCCGGGCCGAGCCGGCCGCGCGTGAGCACTCCCAGCAGCTCGTGCAGCACCCCGAAGCCAATGCCCCCCAGTATGATACAGACACAGATGACCACATTGACCACCACATCGTCACGATAGGCCATGAGATTGTCGGGGCGCAGGGCAAAACCGGCATTGCAGAAGGCTGAAACCGCATGAAAGACCGCGCTGAAAGGAGTGAAAAAGTCCGGGTCATGCCAGTGCAGAACCAGGGCCGCCACGGCCTCTATGCCCAGCACCATGCCCAGCAGACAGCGCAGAAAGGCCCGCAGATCAAAATTTCCCCCCAGCAGAGCCTGGCTGACAGCCTCGCGGCTGCCAAAGGGCACGTGATGCTTCCAGAGCAGAAAGACCAGACTGGTATAGGTCATGACCCCCAGGCCGCCCACCTGCACCAGACAGAGCAGCACCCCCTGCCCCAGGGGCGTAAGCAGGGTGCTGATGTCCACAGGACTCAGCCCCGTAACGCAGACCGCAGACGTGGCCAGAAAAAAGGCATCCACCGGATGCAGGGCCGCATCCACGCTACAGTACGGCAGGCAGAGCAGCAGGCCGCCCAGAATGATGGCCAGCAGAAAGGAAAGCACCGGCCAGGTAAGCGGAGTCAGCAAACGACGTCGCGTCATGCTCCATGAGGTACCGTAAGCCCGCCGGCATGGCAAGACAGGAAAAACAACCTTTACAAAAGAGGCATTTGGGCGTATAAAAGAGGTCTACTAGCTAGGGGAGCCGCATGTGGCAGCAAGGCGGCTGAGAGTGGGCATGACCCAGACCCTATGAACCTGACGCAGCTTGTACTGCCGGAGGGAAGCTATGCCATCGCACCCGCTTTCCCCGGTGCGATGTTTTTGTTCCTGCCCTGCGTCGCAACGCTTGCGAGGCTCTACGATATGGCATCTTCGCTCATTTCCCAGAACTCCGCCCTGCGCGGCCTGCTTGACAAACACCTTGCCCGGATCGCTGCCGAAGAAGGTCTGGACCCCGCGTTCATCACGGACGCCATCAATGCCGGCACCATGGTTCTTCTGGGCAATCCGGCCCACAGTGGTGTCTCCCCCATTGTGGTGGGGCAGCCGTCCCGCATCAAGGTCAATGCCAACCTTGGCACATCGCCGCTGAACAACTGCATCAGCACCGAAGAGCGGAAACTCAAGGCCGCCCTTGCTGCCGGTGCCGACACGGTGATGGACCTTTCCATTGCCGGCGATCTGGACGCCATTCGCACCGGCATGCTCACCAACAGCCCTGCCCCTCTGGGCACGGTGCCCATGTATGCCGTGGGCCAGCAGATTCTGGACGCGGATCGCGACATCGCCAGCATGAAGGCCGATGACCTCTTCAACGAGATCGAAAAACAGGCCCGCCAGGGGGTGGATTTCATGACCGTGCACTGCGGTCTGTCCCTCAAGGGCGCTCAGTTCGGTGTGGAAAGCACCCGCGTCATGGGCGTGGTTTCCCGCGGCGGTTCCATGCTCTCCCGCTGGATGCTGGAAAACCAGCGCGAAAATCCCCTGCTGGAATATTTTGACCGCCTCATCGATGTCTGCCGCGAATACAATGTGACCCTGTCCCTGGGTGACGGCCTGCGCCCCGGCGCAGGGGTGGACGCCGGCGATGCCGCCCAGTGGGAAGAAGTCATCAACCTGGGCCGCCTGGCAAAATACGCCCTGGAACGCGGCGTGCAGTGCATGATCGAAGGGCCGGGCCACGTGCCCATGCACCTGGTGCGCACCCAGATTCAGGGCATCAAGCGCCTGACCCACAATGCCCCCCTCTATGTGCTCGGCCCCCTGTGCTGCGACAGCGCCCCGGGCTATGATCACATTGCCGGCGCCATCGGCGGGGCCATCGGCGTGGAAGCCGGAGTGGACTTCCTCTGCTACCTCACCCCGGCCGAACATCTGACCCTGCCCGATGAGGCTGATGTGCGCGCCGGCGTCATGGCCTCCCGCGTGGCGGCCCAGGTGGGCGAAGTGGCCCTGGGCACGGCCCGTGCCAGGGCACGCGAGGCCCTCATGAATGAGGGTCGCAAAAACCTTGACTGGGACAAGATGCGCGCCGCCGCCCTTGACCCCGAACAGCTCGACAAGCGCCGCGAAGAGCACAAGAACGAAGAAGTCTGCGCCATGTGCGGCAAGTTCTGTGCCGTGAAGATGCTGCGCGACCGCAAAACGTCCTAACTGTCCGTGCTCTCCTGAAAACAGGGCCGTCCGGCAATGCCGGGCGGCCTTTTTCTTTGCTGCGCCAGGCAGGCAACAGGGCGCCTGCCGCTCCACCTGGCGCGGGGCACGCGCCCTGGCAGCGTGCATGCCACAGCCCGGGCCACAGACACGCCGCCGTCCCCGGGCAGCGCCCCGGCAGGCACCTGCCGGAAAAAACGATGCACACCGGGCCGCGGCAGTGGGTTCCCGAAACGTATGCCCGGGAAAGCATGCAGCACCACAGGACAAAAAACGCCCCAGGCACGAGCACGGTTTCCCCGGCAGCCGCATGCCGTGCACACAGGTCTAGGAGCTGTGCCGTCCCTGGATGACAAAGAATACCGATCCCACAATGAGCACGCAGGACAGGATGATCCGCAGATTCAGGCTTTCTCCGCCCAGCCACCAGCCCAGCAGCACGCCGATGACAGGAATGACGTATTCATAGGAAACGGCCGTGGCAATGGAGGCATGGGCCAGCAGCCAGAAATAGGAATAATAGGCAATGATGGAGCCGCCCACCACCATCCAGGCAAAGGCCAGTGACACCTGCCAGCCGATATCCTGAAGATGCAGGGATGCCCCCTCTCCGCTCAGCGCTGCCGCCAGCAGCGATTCCAGCCCGCCCAGCATGAGCAGCAGGGCACAGGACTGGGTGCCCCCCAGGGCGGAACGGTAGCGCACCCGGCGGGAAATGAGCGTCCCCGTCACCCAGCCCAGCGTGCCCGCAAGAACCCAGAGCATGCCCACAAGGGAAAACTGCCCTGCTGCCGCCTCCAGTGCACCCTGCGCATCCTGTCGTCCCAGGGTCAGCAGCAGCAGGCCCGTGCCGCCGCCCAGCAGGCCGCAGCACTGCCGGCGCGTGGGCCGTGGCTCCCCGGCAAGCAGCCAGCCGGCCACCAGCATGGTGATGGGGGTGGAGGCGGAAACGATGGCCGCCATGGAGGACGGTATGCTCTCCTGCCCCTTGGCCAGCAGCCCGCTGGCCATGAGCACCATGAACAGGGCCAGCCAGGCGGCATGACCCATATCGTGCCATGTGGGGCGCTGCCAGCGGCCGCGCAGCAGAAGCAGCAGGCTCAGCAGCAGGCCCCCGGCCAGCATGCGCGCACCGCATACCGTAAAGGGACCGGCCGCATGCATGCAGAATTTCAGGCAGATATAGGTGGACCCCCAGGAAATGTAGAGCAGGAACAGATTAAGCAGTATGCCCGTGCGCCGTGAAAGAACCATGACATCCTCCTGGCAGTGGCTTCTAGCCGCCTGCCCGTGCGCCGTCAAGGGCGCCCCCCTTTCGGACCCTTGGCAGAATGCAGCGCCCATGCTACACACGCAATCAGGGAGGCAGGTAATGGACAATGCAGATTTTCACGCCGCGTTTCAGGAATTCATCACCCGCAAGGGCATGAATGCCACGGCCCAGCGCCGCACCATCGCCGAGGTGTTCTTCCGCTTCCGCGGGCATCATACCCTGGAAGAATTCTATCAGCATGTGCAGGAGGCAGATCCGAGCATCGGGCAGACCACCGTCTACCGCACGCTCAAGCTGCTCTGCGAGGCCGGCCTGGCCACGGAAATACATTTCAGCGACGGCCTGGCCCGGTATGAAGTGGCCTCGTCCGACAACCACCACGACCACATGATCTGCATTTCCTGCGGCAAGGTCATCGAGGTCTTTGATCCGCGCATCGAAAAGATCCAGCGCGACATTGCCCGCAAGCACAACTTCCTGCTGCGGGGACATTCACACAATCTCTACGGCATCTGCGCCGACTGCCATGCCCGGAAGGCGCATGACGCAGCGGACATAAACAGCCATTGACTTTCATTTTCAAAAAAGGCAGGCTCTTTTTCAACAAAGGAGCCTTGTCATGGAAACCGTCCTCATCGCTGCCATTGTGCTGCTGGCCGTGCTCTACATGGGAAACAGACTCTATCGGGCTGTCCGCCGCCGCCCGGGGGGAGGATGCTCGTGCGGCTGCTCAGGCTGCGCCTCCCGTCAGGCACCGGCCGCCATGCACACGCCGGGACAGGCATCTGCCTGCTCCCACTGCCAGCCGCAGAGCCGCCGCTGACCCGCCCCGCACCTGCTGCGCCGGCTCCCGCGAGCCGCTCGTCCTGACCCTGTAAAAAAAGAAAAACGGCATGCCCGCACGGGATGCCGTTTTTGCTTTTCTGTCAAATGCCTGACGGCAGGCGCCGCTGTGTCCTACAGCGGGCACCCAAGGCCGGCATTGCGCTCGATGAGGCTCACTGCCCGGGCAATCTGCCGGCCCATGCTGCTTTCCCGGGCCAGCTCCCGCTCCAGCGAGGTAATGCCCTTGATGACCGACGAATGCCGCCGGTTGAAGCGCTCGCCGATTTCCGCAAGGGACATGTCCGTATGCTTGCGGGCCAGATAAAAAATGGTATTGCGCCCCATGACGCATTCCCGGCGGCGCGACCGGGATTCCAGCTGACGGGTGCTCAGGCCAAAGGTCTTGCAGACCAGCTTCACAATGCTGTCCCAGTCCGGGCTGCCGCAATCCGCGCTGACATACTGCTGCAAGACTTCCAGCGCCATTTCGGGGCTGATCTGCCGCCGCAGCAGGCGGGCCTTGTAGACCAGCGTATTGAGGCAGGATTCCAGCTGGCGGATGTCGCCAGCCAGGCGTCCGGCCAGCAGTTCGCTCACCTCATCGGGCAGAATGACCTGATGCAGGCTGGCCTTGCGCTCCAGAATTTCCCGCCGCATGTCCAGCGTGGGCCGCTCCATGGGCGCAAGAATGCCCGAGGCAAAGTAGGAGGCCAGCTGACTGTCCAGCTTGACCAGCTCGCGCGGACTGAAGGTGCTGGTGAACACCGCGCGCCCGCCGCGGTTTTGCAGGCTCTTGACCAGATTGAGCACCATTTCCTGAAATTTGTCCTTGCCCTGCAGGAAATGGATGTCCTCCAGCAGCAGCACATCCCACTGCCGCATCTGCTCCTTGAAGGTCTCCACATCGTGGCTGCGCACTGCCTGCACAAAACGGGAGGTCAACTCCTCGGCCGTCAGATAGGCCACATGAGCGCCCTCCCCTGCCTGTTGCAGGGTCTGGCCCACGGCCTGGGCCAGGTGCGTCTTGCCCATGCCGGAAGCGGAACTCACAAAGAGCGTTTCCACAAAGCCGTCATCCCGACAGACATCACGGGCAGCGGCCACGGCCATTTCGTTGCTGCTGCCCACCACAAAGTCATCAAAGTTGAAACGGAAGCGGGGGCGCATCCTGGGCATGGGAGCCAGCGGCATGGGCAAGACCCCCTGCTGCATGGCAGCCCCCGGCGACGGCGCGGAAGCGGCAGGCGCCTTTTCCGCCGGAGCCACGGGCGCGGCGGACGGTGACGGCGCGGCCAGTGTGCCGGACGTGCTGGCAGAACGGAATTCAAGCACCAGCGCAGAGGCATCACACCCCAGCACGGGGGCGGCTGCTTCGCGTATCTGCCCGGCCAGACGACTACGCAGCCAGTTGGCGGCATAGGGCGTAGCCGTGGTCAGGCACAGGTGCGTTCCCTCAATGGACGCCGCAAGAGAGGAAACCCACACCTTGTAGGTTCCCGGATCCAGCGTATCTCTGAGAGATTCCCGAATAGTCTGCCATTGTTCCTGCATGCGAACCTTATAGGCGAGCCGCCATTTTGAAGGCAATGAAGGGAAAAAGCGCATATTCCGGCATGTGGGGAATTCTTTGTCCCCAGGGGGAAAAATTATGCTAACCCATTATTTTTATTGCCGTTATTATTTTCTTAATGCCGTTTCCCAATATGCCGTGAATATTAAAAATCCAATGAAACAAACGAGATATAGCCTACTTTCAACAAAAAGAAAATATTTTTCAACAAAGCACACTTCTTTTTTCTTCGTTTTTTGTAGGAAATCTCGATTTTTCTTGCACCAGCCGGAAAAGCACTACCCGCGTACCTCTGCGGCTGTCAAGAGATAAAAAAAGTTTTTTCCCGCCGGCTCCCGTTCCCCGCCGTCTGCCGCCCGTCCCGTGGCAGCCGCGCCCACGGCGCTTTTTCGGCAGGAGTTCCCTCCTGAACGTCAGGTCTGTGGCATGCTGCCGGGAACGCACCCCACCTCGCCTTCGATCCCCGGAGCAGCCCGGCAGGGGCAGCCGACCAGCAGAAAAGGATGACAGACAGTACTTATCCACAGCCATGAATCCGCAGCACATAGCCTTCCGCCGGGAAAACGCCGCTTTTGCCACCCTGTCGTCCTCCACGTCGACAGCACGCAGCAGGGCGCCAAACGTCCCGTCATGGCTATTTTCCCTGTGATGACAGGTGGACGGCGTGCTGCGCTGCCCGCAGTACTTGCCGAAGGACGGCTGTCCGCCGACGGCCGGCCATCAGGACACCGTGCCGGCAGCCGGCAGGCGCAAAAACGGGCCTGTCCCTGAGGAACAGGCCCGTGTCTCGTTGGGAGGCAATGCCCCGTCTAGAAACCGAAGCGCAGACCGAGCATGAACTCGTGATTGTAGGGACGGGTCCCCACTTCGTAGTTCTTGCCGCCCACCGTGGTGCTCACTTCGTTATAGCCGAGGTCCACATAGCGGTAGCCGGCATCAATGGCAAAGTTTTCGTTCACGTTATAGGCCACACCGGCGCCCACGTTCCAGGCAAAGTTGGTGAAGCGCTCGTCCATGGAGAACTTGTCGCTGCCACGCTTCACATCATACCCGGCGTAGGAGAAGGACATGCCCAAACCGGCGCCGATCCAAGGGGTGAAGGCGGTGTCGTTGTGGATATCAAAATAGAGGTTGGCAAACAGGGTGGAATGGTTCCAGGTGCCCTCGATGGAGCCAAGGTTACCGTCCCAGCTGGTTTCGTTATTGCCACGCATGGCAAATTCCAGTTCCACGCGCAGGGGCACCATATACATGGGCCAGAAGTCATAGCCGGCGGCCAGGGCGCCGCCCAGCGTGAACTGGGAATAGGCATCCGCGCCGGAACCGGCCAGGGCGCTGCTGCGCTCAACGGTACCGGTTTCCTGAATGGTCATGAGAAATTTGGGGGCAAGGTACATGCCTTCAGCCTTGGCCATGCCCGGCATGGCAAGCACGGCAAGCAGAAACAGGGAAACGAGTATGCGTTTCATGGGATTCCTCCAGGAAAGATTTTGCCGATCCGGCGGGACTCTCAAGGGTTGCCCAAAGCAGCCCCTTTGTCAACGAAAAAGTCTAGACATTCTCAAGAAAGCCACAGCCCGCGCCCTGCGCATGCCGCGCCCGGCCGCCGCCCGCTGCCAGCGGAACCCGGCGGTTTACAGCATGTTTACCGGGTCAAGATCAAGGAAGGGACGCAGCCGCTCCACGCCCTTCTGCCGGCAAAGCCGCTGAAAGAGCTGCCGCAGGGATTGCCAGTCCGTCCCTTTCAGCAGGCAGTGGAAGCGGCGGCGGCCCCTGAGCAGCGCCAGAGGCGCCGGCGCCGGACCAAGCAGCCGCACGCCTTCCTCCCGGGCAGCCTGGCGCAGCAGCTGCCCCGCTCCCTGCAGGGCCTCCGCCCCGCCGGGATCATCCACGGCATAGGACAGGCGCACAAGCGCCAGCCGCACAAAGGGCGGATAGCCGTAGCGGCGGCGGCGAGCCAGCTCTTCCGCATAAAAGCCTTCATAGTCCGCCTGCTGCACATAGCGCCAGCAGTAATGCGTCCTGTCCCGGGTCTGGATGAGGACCGTACCGGGCTGCTCGCCGCGGCCGGCACGTCCGGCCGACTGCACCAGCAGCTGAAAGGTGCGCTCGGCAGCCCGGTAATCCGGCAGATTGAGCCCCAGATCGCCGTCCGCCACCACGGCCAGCGTCACCCCCGGAAAATGATGTCCCTTGGACAGCATCTGCGTGCCCACCAGAATGGGAGATTCCCGGCGGGCAAAGGCAGCAAGGATTTCCTCCATGCGTCCCGGCCGGCGCGTACTGTCCCTGTCCAGGCGCAGTACGGGCTGGCCCGCCAGCACGGACAGCTGTTCGGCGAGTTTTTCAGTGCCCTCGCCCAGCGGCAGAAAGCTGGTGCCCCGGCACACAGGACAGGGCGACGGAAAGGGAACGCTGTACCCGCAATAATGGCAGACCAGCCGCTCCCGCCCCTTATGATAGGTCAGCCCTATCTGGCAATGCGGGCACTTGAGCGTCTGCCGGCAGTCCTGGCAGAACATGAGCGGCGCATAGCCGCGCCGGTTGAGCAGCACCACGGCCTGCTCGCCGCGCTCCAGCACCTGACGCAGCAGGGCCTCGCTGCGGGGCGCCAGCAGGGAGGCTCCCCCGGTGGCCGTCGCGGCGACCTGCGGATCCATGTCCACCAGTTCCACCGGCGGCAGGGGGCGGCCGCCAATGCGGGCAGGCAGACGCAGCATGGGCAGCTGCCCCTGCTCCACGGCATAAAAGGTCTTGATGTCCGGCGTGGCCGATCCCAGCAGCAGCAGAGCGCCGGCGCGAGCGGCCCGGAACCAGGCCACTTCCTTGGCCTGATAGGGCAGGCTTTCGTCCTGCTTGAAGGAGGCGTCGTGCTCCTCGTCCAGCACAATGGCGCCCAGGTGCGGCACGGGCAGGAACAGGGCCGAACGTGTTCCCACCACCAGGCAGGGGTCCTCCCGGGCAGCCAGTTCCCGAAAAAGACGCTCACGCCGGGACGCCCCCTGATACCCGTGATACAAATACACCGGAGCATCCGTGCCCAGCAGGCAGGCGGCATCCCGCCGCAGCTTGTGCGCCAGGGCCACCTCCGGCGCCAGCAGCAGGCAGCTTCTGCCCTGTGCCAGGCAGTGCCGGGCCAGCTCCAGATAGACGGCCGTCTTGCCGCTGCCGGTTACGCCGAAAAGCAGGCGCGATGCCGGATCGCCGGCATCCACGGCCGCCGTCAGATCCTCCAGCACGGCCTGCTGTGCCGCATTCAGGGCAAAGGGCAGGGGCGCGGGGGGCAGCAGGGCCGTATCCGTCGCATCATCGCCGTCCTCCCGTTGCAGGCCAACCAGACCCTGCCGCAGCAGCACACCAAGGGCCGCTGCCGTGCCGCTTCCCAGCTGCCGCAGCAGCTGGCGCCGGTTCACGGCCCCGTGCTCGTGCAGATATTCCAGAATACCCAGCTGGCGCGATGCCGACGGGCGCACGGGCCATGGCGGGTCCACGCGCAGCAGGCAGCGTTCCCCCTCTGCGGCGTCCATGCCCGGCGCCAGCAGCCGTGCCCGTCCCGCGCACAGGGCCTCCGCCAGCACGGCCTGCCGCGCCGGCTCCTCGCCGGCAATGGCCCGCAGGTCCAGCGTATGCCCCCGCTGTCCGTTCTCCCCTTCCAGCAGACGCAAGCGCACCTGGGCCGCGCGCAGCCCCTGCGGCAGCACATGGCCCAGCACGGCGCCTGCCGTCAGGCTCTGGCGGGCGGCCAGCTCCCGGGCCAGGGCCAGCAGATCGGCGTCAAGAAGGGGCTGCTGTTCCAGCGGCCAGGCCACATCCTTGCACTGTATGCCCTCGGGCGCACGATCCGTGGTTTGCAGCAGCACACCGGCCCGCAGGCCACGGCCCAGCGGTACGGCCACGCGCAGGCCCGGACGCCAGAAATCCTCCGGAAAGAAGACCGGCAAGTGATAGCTCAGATGGCTGTATGGCGGGGAAAGCAGAGCAACAAGAGCATACATGAGGCAGCATCACGGAAAAACCGGAGGGACGCCCCGCACGGGAACGCCCCTCCGTCAGTGTCGGCAAGGTCAGAAAAAGAGTCGCCGGCCTACTGGAACTGCACAAAGGCCCGGAGCTTTTCCAGCAGGTCGTAGCGCAGGTCCTCGTCCTGCAGAGCAAAATAGATATTTGCCGAAAGATAATCTGACCAGTCGCCGGCATCAAAACGCATGCCCGCCATGCGCACGGCCATCATGCCGCGCTCCCGGGCCAGCATCCTGAGGGCATCGGTCAGCTGAATCTCGCCCCCGTGACCAGGCTTCACCTGCGCAAGGTAATCGAAGATATCGGGCGTGAGCACATAGCGCCCCACAATGGCCAGGCGCGACGGCGCATCCTCCCGCCGGGGCTTTTCCACCATGTCCATGACCCGGTACACGCCGGGGGACACTTCCTCGCCCTGGATGATGCCGTAGCGGCTCACCTTTTCCCACGGCACTTCCATGACCCCGATGACCGGCATCTTTTCGGCCTGGGCCACCTCGATGAGCTGCTGTATGCCCGGCGTGGCGCCGAACATGAGATCATCCCCCACCATGACGGCAAAGGGTTCATCCCCCACCAGCTCCCGCGCACACAGCACGGCATGGCCAAGCCCCAGCTGCTTCTTCTGCCGCACGGACATGATGTTGACCATTTCCGCCACGTGCCGGACTTCCGCCAGCTTGTCCAGCTTGCCGGCACGCTCCAGCACGGCCTCCAGTTGCAGATTGTAGTCAAAATGGTCTTCGATGACGTTCTTGTCGCGGTTGGTGACAAAGATGACATCCTGAATGTGGGCGCGCTGCGCCTCTTCCACCACATACTGGATGGCAGGCTTGTTGTAGATGGGGAGCATTTCCTTGGGAATGTTCTTTGTGGCGGGCAGGGAACGGGTGCCCCATCCGGCAACGGGAATGATGACCTTGCGTATATTCTGCATACGTCCTCCCTGTCGATCAGCGCAGTTCACGGCTGACCACATCGGCCAGCTCCGTGGCATAGCGCACAACCTTGTCTTCGTCTTCCGCCTCCACCATGACCCGGCACAGCGCTTCGGTACCCGAATAGCGCAGCAGCACGCGGCCGCGGCCGGCAAGGGCCTTTTCCACCTCCGCCACGGCCTTGCCGATGGCCGGGCGTTCCTCAAAGGGCAGCTTTTTCTCCACACGGACATTGATGAGCTTCTGCGGAAAGAGTTGCAACTGCCTGGCCAGTTCCGACAGGGGGCGCTCCTTCTCGCGCATGATGCGCAGTATCTGCAGGGCTGCCAGCAGACCGTCCCCCGTGGTGCTGTACTGCCGGAAGATGAGATGCCCGGACTGCTCCCCGCCCAGCATGGCGCCCTCGCGCCGCATGGCCTCCACCACATAGCGGTCGCCCACGCGGGTGCGCAGCAGGGTGCCGGCCCGTTCCTTCATGAAGATTTCCAGGGCCAGATTGCTCATGGCCGTGGCCACCAGCACGTTGCCCGGCAGTTCGCCCCGCTCCATCATGGCCTGTGCGCACAGGGCCATGATCTGGTCGCCATCAAGCACATTGCCCTGTTCATCCACCACGATGAGCCGGTCCGCATCGCCGTCCAGGGCCAGCCCCACATCCGCGCGCACCTCGCGCACCTTGGCCACCACGCCCTCGGGATGCAGGGAGCCGCAGTGCTCGTTGATATTGGTGCCATTGGGCGCCGTGCCCAGACGGAAGACCTCGGCACCCAGTTCTTCCAGCGCCAGGGGCGCCACCTTGTAGGAGGCCCCGTTGGCACAGTCGATGACAATGCGCAGCCCTGCCAGCGTCAGATGCGCGGGAAAACAGCTCTTGGTGTACACGATGTAACGCCCGCCGGCATCCTCGATCTTGCTGGCACGGCCGACCTTGTCGGACGCCGGATAGGGCCAGCGAAAGTCAGGGTCCAGCACCATGGCCGAAATTTCGTTCTCCACCTCGTCGGGCAGCTTGAAGCCGTCGGCATCAAAAAACTTGATGCCATTGTCCGAATAGGGATTGTGCGAAGCGGAAATGACCACGCCCAGGTCCGCCCGCATGTTCCGCGTCAGAAAGGAAATGGCCGGCGTGGGCAGGGGACCGGTCATGATGACGTGCATGCCCGCCGCACACAGCCCGGCAGTGAGCGCCGATTCAAACATGTAGCCCGACAGGCGGGTATCCTTGCCGATGACCACCTTGTGCCGGTGCGGCCCCTTGCGAAAACGCACCCCCGCCGCCAGCCCCAGCCGCAGGGCCACGTCCACGGTCATGGGCGCAATATTCACCGGACCGCGCATGCCATCGGTACCGAAAAGACGTTCTGCCATAGAGCTGCTCCTCGCCGTCGGGGACGGCTGCTACTTTTTGCGTGAAATGGTTACGGGGCTGACCGAGGGGTTGAGCAGAACCATCCCCTCGGGCAGACGGATTCGCGGTTCCACCTGGCGGCTCTGCCCCTCTTCCAGCGGCGGCGGCACCACAATGACCCCCAGCTTGCGCAGATAGGAGGAATTGCGGGCCAGGGCTTCCGGCACCTCCACCAGCAGCTCCACGGTTTCCGGTTCCACCGTATAATGGCGCGCGTCCTGGGCTTCCACCTCCACCCGGACCTGGCGGGTCACCACGCTGCGTCCGCTGGTGATGGTATACTGCACTTCCACCCGCGACGGCACGGCCGTGACCAGACCCGGCGTGTCCAGCGGCAGGGATGTGCGCACCGTGGTTCCCGCGGCATTGGGGTCCAGCGTGATGGTCAGCGGCACATGCGACATGCGGGAAATGAGTTCCTCCGGTCCCCGTAGGGTCACGGACGCCGGAGACACAATGACATTCTCCACCGTCAGGGCACCGCTGCGCAGGGGCGATTCGATTTCCGCCCGCACGGGAACGCTGCGTTCCATATAGGTATCGGCCTTGATCACCAGACGCGGCGGCTGCACGTCGATCAGCTCAAAGGCCCGCAGCTGCGGCCCCATGTGATCCCCGGTAAGGGGCACCACGGTGGTCCCCTTCTTGATGCCGGACAGATTGATGGCCTGCTTGAGCGTCTGCTGCGAAATGGCCCGCAGCAGCAGTTCTGGACCGCGCAGGCGCACATGAATCTTGCTGATAAGCCCGTCCGTGACCACCAGATCAGGCGGCACGCCGTTATAGTCGATGCTCACTTCCAGCTGCACTTCCAGCCGGTCCCGCACGCTGACCACGTACCACATGGCCACGGCCGTCACCATGGCCACAATGGCTGACAGCAGATGCGGCATTTTCTTGGGATCAAAGGACATCATGAAGCACCTGCCTCAGCCGGGTCGCATCAAGGTTGCGCACAAGCTCCCCCTTGATGGCCACGGAGATTTCGCCACGCTCCTCGGAAACCACCACGACCACGGCATCGCTTTCGGCCGTGGCGCCCAGTGCCGCACGGTGGCGCGTGCCAAAGGATTGTCCCCGGGCCTCGGCCAGGGGCAGAATGCAGGCGGCCGCCAGAATGCGCCCCCGGCTTATGACCACCGCGCCATCATGCAGCGGCGCCTTGGGATAAAAGATATTCATGAGCAGCTGCCGGGACAGGCGGGCATCCAGGGGAACGCTTTCCCGCTTGACCATGTCGCCCAGCCGCATGCTGCGCTCGAAAACGATGAGCGCCCCCACGCGCAGACGGGCCATTTCCACACAGGCGGACACCACCTCTTCCACCATGCCCTCATGCAGATTGCGCTTGCGGAAGAAGTGCCGGCTGCCCACCTCGCCCAGGGCCTGCCGGATGTCGCTCTGGAAGATGACCACAATGAGAATGAACAGGGAACTGAAGATATGCTGCAACAGCCAGGACAGCGTATACAGCCCCATGCTGCGCGACATGAAGTACAGGGCCGTGAGCAGCCCCAGCCCGGTGAGCACGGCCAGCGCCCGTGAACCGCGCAGCAGCTGGATGACCTGATAGAGCAGCACACCGACCAGAGCGATGTCCAGCGCGTCACGCCAGTCAAAAACAATATGATCAAGCACTATGGGCATGGTCTGCTCCGCAGGAGGTGACAGGAGGAGTTGCCGCTATGTCCGTATAGGCCAGACGCCACTGCTCCGCAAGGGGCAGCCGGCAGGCCGTGCGCCCTACCGGTCCGCTGCCGTCCGTTGCCCGTGGCCGGCCAGTGCCGCAGCCAGCGCAAGGCTTTGCCGGGTGGCCGCCACATCATGGACCCGGTGCCAGAAGGCCCCTGCCTGCCATTGCAGCACCGTGGCCACCTGCGTGGCTGTGCCGCGCCGCTCCACCGGCAGGGAAAGCAGCTGCCCGAACAGGGATTTCATGGACAGGCCCATGAGCACGGGCCGCCCCAGGGCAAGCCAGTCGCGGGTATGGGCCAGCAGGGTCAGATTATGTTCCAGTGTCTTGCCGAAGCCGATGCCCGGATCCAGCACGATGCGGTCTTCCGGCAGGCCGGCCGCCGTAAGGCGATGCAGGCCCTCTTCAAAAAAAGTCATGACCTCGCGGCACACATCCGCATAGCGGGGCGCCCGCTGCATGACCTCCGGCCGCCCCTGGCTGTGCATGAGCACATAGCCGGGCCGGAACTGCACCAGAACGTCCAGCAGGCCGGGATCAAAACGACAGGCCGAAATATCGTTGATGATGTGGACGCCCTGCTCCAGCACGGCCGCCGCCGTATCCGCATGGTAGGTGTCCACGGAAAGGATGGCGCCGGGGGCCTTCTGCCGCAGGCCGGCCAGTACGGGAAGCAGGCGCTCCACTTCCTCCCGGGACTGAAGTTCCCGGGCGCCCGGCCGGGAGGATTCGGCGCCAAGGTCCAGAATGTCCGCCCCTTCCTCCCGCAGACGCAGGGCATGGGCCAGCCCTGCGGCGGCATTGGCATGGCAGCCGCCATCAAAAAAGGAATCGGGCGTCAGGTTCACAATGCCCATAACGCCGAAAGGGGCGGGCGCACAGAGCGCACGCCCCCCCACAATATGCCAGGCTCCGGTCTGCGGCAGCTCAGCGGGAGACATTGTCATCCTTTGGTCCCGCCGTGTCCTGACCGCCGTCATGGGCATTGCCGCCCGTTTCGAGCGCGGAGCCGGCCGGCTTTTCCGCCGCATCCGTGTCCGGTTCAAGGCGGAAGTCGTCAGCCGGCGCAGCGGCCGTCTGACCCGCGGCAGGCGCCGCAGGTGTTGCAGCGGGTGCGGCGGGCGTGGCCGTCTTGACGGGCTTGCCGTTGGCGTCCAGCGGCGGCAGGGGCTTGCCTTCCATGATCAGGTCCAGCTCTTCCCCGGTAATGGTTTCGCGGTCCAGCAGGGCACGGGCAATGCGGTGCAGCACTTCCAGATTTTCCTGCAGCAGGGTCCGGCAGCGGGAATGGGCTTCTTCCACAATGCGCTTGACTTCCCCGTCCACCAGACGGGCCGTGTCTTCACTGTAGTTCTTGTTCTGCACCCATTCGCGACCGATAAAGACCTCTTCACCGGTTTCGCCGATGGCCAGCGTGCCGATGGCGTCGCTCATGCCCCATTCGCAGACCATCTTGCGGGCCATGCGGGTCACGCGCTCGATATCGTTGGACGCCCCGGTGGTAATGTCGTCAAAGATGATTTCCTCGGCCACACGCCCGCCCAGCAGCACCACCAGGGTATTCCGCAGGTAGTTGCGGGAATAGCCGTGGCGATCTTCCTCGGGCAGCTGCATGGTCACGCCCAGGGCACGCCCGCGCGGAATGATGGACACCTTGTGCACCGGGTCGGTACCGGGCAGCAGACGGGCCGCCAGGGCATGACCGCCCTCGTGATAGGCCGTGATGCGCTTTTCCTCATCGGAAAGGATGAGGCTGCGGCGCTCCCGCCCCATGAGGACCTTGTCCTTGGCGAATTCGAAGTCGTTCATGTCCAGCTTGTCCTCGTTGAGCTTGGCCGCCTGCAGGGCCGCCTCGTTGACGAGGTTTTCCAGGTCGGCGCCGGAAAAGCCCGGCGTTCCCCGCGCCAGCACATCCAGGTCCACATCGTCCGCCAGCGGCGTGCGCTTGGTGTGCACCTCAAGAATACGCCGGCGGCCGCGCAGGTCAGGCGTGGGCACCACCACCTGACGGTCAAAGCGCCCGGGACGCAGCAGGGCCGGGTCCAGCACGTCGGGCCGGTTGGTGGCGGCAATGAGGATGACGCCTTCGTTGCTTTCAAAGCCGTCCATTTCCACCAGCAGCTGGTTCAGGGTCTGTTCGCGTTCGTCATGACCGCCGCCCAGCCCCGCACCGCGCTTGCGGCCCACGGCATCGATTTCGTCAATAAAGATAAGACAGGGCGCATTCTTCTTGCCCTGCACAAAGAGGTCGCGCACGCGGGAAGCGCCCACGCCCACAAACATTTCCACAAAGTCCGAACCGGAAATGGAGAAAAAGGGCACTCCGGCCTCGCCGGCCACGGCCCGGGCCAGCAGCGTCTTGCCGGTGCCGGGAGGCCCCACCAGCAGCACCCCCTTGGGAATGCGCCCGCCCAGACGGGTGAATTTCTTGGGATTGGAAAGAAATTCCACCACTTCGGACAGTTCTTCCTTGGCCTCGTCCACCCCGGCCACATCGTCAAAGGTCACGCGGGCGCTGTCCTCGTTGAGCATGCGGGCACGCGAACGCCCGAAGCTCATGGCCTTGCCGGCGCCCCCGCCCTGCATCTGGCGCATGACAAAAATCCATACGCCCAGCAGCAGAAGCAGCGGCAGCCAGTTCACCAGAAAGGCCGTGTACCAGGCCGGTTCTTCCGGCGGTTCGGCACGCACTTCCACCTTCTTGGCCATGAGCTGGGCCACGGTGTCCGCCCCTTCGGGGGCATAGGTCTGTATCTGGGCGCCCTTGCCGTCCAGGGCATTACCGGTCAGCACATTGCCCTGGATGGTCACGGACTGTATCTGTCCAGACTCCACACGCCCCATGAAATCGGAGTAGGAAATGCGCGACGCCGTGTTTTGCGGCTGCTGGAACATATTAAAAAGCATCACCATCGCCAGGCCAAGAGCGACCCACAGCAACAGATTACGGCTTGTCTGATTCAAATTGACCTCCACGGTTGCCCGCCTGAAGGCCGGGCATACCTCCACAAAAATAGCCTTGCCGGCTGTATGTGTCAAATGCCGAGTCCCTCAGGGACCATTTTTTTCAAGATAAGGTCATGGGCCGTCAAGGCAAGGCCCCACCTTGCTTTGACGGCGCTTTTGCGCTACATACCAGAAGACGGGGAGACGTGTCGTCACCGGTGTGGCGCCCGGTCTTCAAAACCGGCGGCAGGCTTTGCCGTCTGCGGTAGGTTCGACTCCTATACGTCTCCGCCAGTCATCCCGCCGGGCCTGACGGCCTCGCCGTTTCCGGCCAGCTCCTGGAAGCCCAGGTATGCGCCTGCCGCCTTCCTGCCCGCACAAGCCGTGCCTTCATGTCATCCATCCCGTCCGTCTTCCTTGCTCTGGCCCCCCTGCCCGCTGACGACCAGCAGCTCGCCCTGCTGACCAGCCGTCTTTGCGCACGGCTGACCCCGCTGCTGGCCGATGCGCAGCTGTGCCACCTGCACCGCTTCCGCCATGCCTCCGATCGCTGTGCCCGCTGGCTGGCCCGTGCCCTGCTGCTGGAGCTGCTGTGTGCCCGGAATCTGCCGGCGGACCGTCTGCGCGCCCTTTCCCACAATGCGGCCGGGGCGCCTGTGCTGCCCGGCTTTGTCCTGTCCTTCAGCTATACTCCCCGCGCCGTCTTCTGCGCCCTGGGCAGCCAGGCCGCGGGCATGCACTGCCTGGGCATGGATGCGGAATGGCTGCTGTCGCCGGCGCCGCATGTGTCCGCCTTTTCCCGGCAGGAGTGCAGGCATGCCGCCGGATACGGGGCGGAGCGCGACCGCCGGCGTCGCTGGACCATCAAGGAAGCCCTGCTCAAGGCCAGGGGCACCGGTCTCACGCTGCCGCCGGACCAGGTGGACAGCGGACGCGCCGGGCAGCGCCGCGGCCATACCGGTACCGGCTGGCAGGGACCGGCCCTCTGCTGGCGCTCCGTGCCCCTGCCGGAACACTGGCTGAGCCTGGCGGCGCCGCGACCCTTTCATCTGGTAACGCCGCAGCATGCCCCTTGGCCGTACTGACGGCATGTCGCCTGCGCCACCGGCGCATTTGCCCTTGCCAGCACGCGGCGATTGCGGCACTCTGCGGCCATGCCACGCTTTCATATCGTCACCCTCTTTCCCGAATTTTTCCATTCGCCCCTGGAGGCGGGCCTCATGGGGCGCGCCCGGGAGGCAGGCATTGTGTCCTGCACGCTGCACGATCCGCGCACCTTCAGCACCAGCCGCCACCACCATGTGGACGACCGCCCCTACGGGGGAGGTCCCGGCATGGTCATGCAGGGCGAACCCGTGGCCGCCGCCCTGCGCTCCATTGCCAGTCCGGGACGCATGCTGCTCATGTCGCCCGGCGGGCGGCCCCTGACGCAGGCCCTGGCCCGCGAGCTGGCCCGCGAGGACGACCTGACGCTCATCTGCGGCCGCTACGAGGGCCTGGACGCCCGCCTCAACGACCTTTTTCCGCTGGAGGCCGTGAGCGTGGGGGAAGCCGTGCTCAACGGCGGAGAAACCGCCGCGCTGGCTGTGCTGGAGGCCGTGGCCCGTCTTGTGCCCGGCTACATGGGCAAGGAAGCCTCGGGGGACGAGGAAAGCTTTTCCCACGGCCTGCTGGAATATCCGCACTATACCCGTCCCGAGGTACTGGAAGGCCTGCCCGTGCCCGATGTGCTGCGCAGCGGCGATCACGGCCGCATTGCCCGCTGGCGGCGCGAAGAATCCCTGCGCGCCACCCTGCTGCACCGCCCGGACCTGCTGGACACGGCCCCGCTGGACCGCGAGGATGCCGCCGCGCTGGCCAGCATGCCCCGCCCGCGGGCAGGGCGCAATCTTTCCTTCTGCCTGGTCCATCATCCGGTCCTTCTGGACGGGAAAAAAAGCGGCACTTCTTCTTTGACAAATCTCGACATTCACGATATAGCCCGTGTTTCGCGAAGCTATGCGACGGGACCCTTCTATGTCGTGACGCCGCTGGAAGAACAGCAGGCCCTGCTTGGTGCCATCCTGCGGCACTGGACCGGCGGCAGAAACGACACCGACCGGGCGCGCGCCCTGGACATGGTCCGCCCCGCCCTGTCGCTGGATGACGCGCTGGCGCAACTGGAGGAACGCAGCGGCACCCGCCCTGTCCTGCTGGCAAGTTCCGCCGCCTGGCCGGGAAAAAAATGCCGTCTTCCCCTGCTGACGCCGCGCGATGCACGCGACTTGTGCAGCAACGGCCCGGTCATGCTCTGCCTGGGCACGGCGCGGGGGCTGGCAGCCGAAGTGCTGGCCCGCTGCGACGGCATCATGCGTCCCATACGTTTTTTGAGCGACAACCACCTGTCGGTGCGCAGTGCGGCAGCCATTCTGGCCGACAGGATTCTGGGCGACTACCACTAGCCCTCAGTTTTTACCGACGGCCCGCGCGGCTGCGGATACCAAGGAGTAGATGCATGGACATCATCAAAAAGATTGAACAGGAAAACATGCGCATGGATATGCCCACGTTTCGCTCCGGCGATACGGTGAAGGTGCATCTGCGTATCGTCGAAGGCGAAAAGGAACGTATCCAGGTTTTCCAGGGGAATGTGATCCGCCTGCAGCGCGGCACCACCGGGGCCACCTTCACCGTGCGCAAGGTGTCTGACGGCGTGGGCGTGGAACGCATCTTCCCCCTGCATTCCCCCTTCATCGATCATGTGGAAGTGATCGGCCAGGGCCGCGTGCGCCGCAGCCGTCTCTACTACCTGCGCGCCCTCAAGGGCAAAGCGGCCCGCATCAAGCCTCGCGGCCGCTTCTGATCCGCCGAAACGTTCTTTCCGTCACGTCAGTTCCGCTGACGTGCGCGTGATTTCATCACCTCACCCGGTTTTTTTGCAGAAACCGGGTGAGGTTGTCGTGTTTATGGCAGGCATGCCCGACGGCCGGTGCCGCCGGCCCTGTCTGTCACACACAACCACATGGCGGCGCTGTGCTGCCATGCCCATTGCCGTGCTGTGTTGCCGCGTCGCTGCCGGGAGATAGCCATGCCCCGTTCCCGTTCTGCCACCCATGCGCCCATGCTGCTGCCCGGAACCCTTCCGGCCCCGGTCCTGCCGCCCGCTGCCTGTGCGGGCATTGACGAGGCCGGGCGAGGCTGTCTGGCCGGGCCGGTGGTGGCGGCAGCCGTCATTCTGCCGGAACACTATGATCTGCCGGGTCTCGCGGACTCCAAAACGCTCAGCGCCCGGCAGCGGGAACAGCTGGCCCCGCGCATCCGCCGGCATGCTCTGGCCTGGGGCCTGGGCATGGTCTGGCCGCGCCGCATTGATGCCATCAACATTCTGCAGGCCACCTTCGAGGCCATGAGCCGGGCCGTGGCCACCCTGGGACCCCACTGCGGGCAGGGCCGGCAGGCGCCGGAAGCGCTGCACCTGCTGGTGGACGGCAACAAGACCATTCCTCCGCAGGTCCTCCGGCACGCCCTTGCCGGCCGCCGCCAACTCCCGGCGCAACGGGCCGTGGTGGACGGCGACCGCCTGATACCGGCCATTTCCGCCGCGTCCATCCTGGCCAAGACCTGCCGGGATCAGCTCATGACGGTTCTGGACAGGCGCTGGCCCGGCTATGATCTGGCCCGGCACAAGGGCTACGGCACGGCGGCCCATTATGCGGCCCTGCGGCGTCTAGGGCCGTGCCCGCTGCACCGGCTGACCTTTCGCGGCGTCTGTGCCGACACGCCGGATGCCGCCCCGGCAGCCTGTCAGGGGGAGCTGCTGTGACCATGTTTCTGCCCGGTGCTGGCGGCATCTTCGGCGGTCTGGGCCGCCTGCTCAAGCGTCCCGTCCCCCTGCGGCAGCGTGCCTGCCACGAATTTTCCCATGCGGAATTCACGGAAACGGAATTTACGCCCCTGCCTTCCGAACCGCTGCCGGAATGGGACGGCGTGGCCGTGCCCCTGGAAGAGCTGCTGGACCAGAGCGAGGCCCGCATGGCCGCCCGCCGGGCCAGCCCACAGGCCGCCACGGCAGGCACGCCAGCAAGCGCCCCGCCCCCGGGCAGCACAACGACGCCAGCGCCAGACAGGGAAAACGACATGACCTTTCAGCCCCTGCGCATGCCGGCCCCCGGACCGCGCCGCCGGCGTTTCGGCCGCCGGCGCTCGTCATGCTGAAGCCCCCCGCGCAGGCCGCCACCTCCGCGGCACAGGCCAGGGCGGCACTGGGACAGCGGGGGGAAGCGGCAGCCGCAGCCCTGCTGCAACGCCGGGGCTATGTGCTGCTGGACCAAAACTGGCGGCAGGGCCGGCTGGAACTGGACATTGTCTGCCGTGACGGCGACACCCTTGTTTTCGTGGAAGTAAAAAGCCGCCGTGCCCATACGCAGGCCGGCCCGGCGGACGCCATGACCCCGCGCAAGCGGCGGACCCTTGTGCGGGCGGCCCAGTACTGGCTGGATGCGCATGCGGCCTGGCACCGCCCCTGCCGTTTTGATGTGGTCACGGTCATTGAAGACGCCCAGGGCCTGCATCTGGAGCATCTGCCCCATGCCTTTGACTTCACAAGCGCCGGGGACCCTGTGGATTGTGGCCACACCGCTTGGCAACCCTGGTGACCTGTCGCCACGCGCCCGCCACATCGTGAGCACGGCAGACGTGCTGCTGTCCGAAGATACGCGGCGAACCGGCCAGCTGCTGGCCCGCTGCGGCATCACGGCCCGCCGCCTCATGAGCTTCCACGACCGCAACGAGGCCGAACGCCAGGACGAGGTGCTGCGCCTGCTGCACGACGGGCAGCAGCTGGCCCTGGTATCGGATGCGGGGACGCCCCTGGTGGCAGACCCGGGCTATCGTCTGGTGCGGGCCTGCCGGGCGCAGGGCATCCGCGTTTCGCCCGTGCCCGGTCCGTCCGCACCGGTAACGGCCCTCAGCGCAGCGGGTATCCCGCCGCTGCCCTTTACCTTTCTGGGCTTCCTGCCCCGTGATGATGCCGGCCGGCGGCAGCTGTTCACGGCCTTTGCGCGCACGCCCGGCTCGCTGGTTTTCTTTGAGCGCAAGGACCGACTCCCGGCCAGCCTGGCCGTGGCCGCCGCCGTTCTCGGCCCGCGCGAGGCGGCCGTATGCCGTGAATTGACCAAGACGCACGAGGAATTTATACTCTTCCGCCTGGAAGACCATCAGCGCCTGTCCCACGAGCTGCTGGGCGAGATCACCGTCATCATCGGGCCGCCGGAACAGCAGGAGCGTGCCGCGGAAGACGAGGCCCGGACCTGCCTGCGGCGGCTGGCGGCCGGTCATCCCTCCGCGCGCTCCAAGGAACTGGCCCGTCTGGCCCAGCCGGAACTGCCGGGCTGGAGCGTCAAGGAACTGTACGAACTGCTGACCCGCGACGACAGCTGATCAGCCACGGAGCCACCATGCTGCCCACACGAATTGCCCTGCGCTGCCTTCTCCGCACCTTCTGCGTCAATGCGGCGGTGACGGCGCGCGGCATGCAGCTGACAGGGCAGCTCTATGCGCTGCAACCGGGGCTGCGGCATCTCTACCCGGACCAGACGCAGCGGGCCGAGGCCGTGTCCCGTTATCTGGTGCACAGCAACACGCATCCGTACATGCTGCCCTTCTATGTGGGCGCCGTGCTGGGGCTGGAAAATCTCATTGCCGCCGGCACGCTGCCCGCCTCGGCGGTGGCCAATGTGCGCAAGACCCTGAGCACCACGCTTTCGGCCATTGGCGACGGCTTTTTCGAGGGGGCGCTGCTGCCCTGCTGGACCCTGCTCACGGTGGTTCTGCTGCTGGCCCATCTCGTCACGCCGGCCCTGGTGCTGCTGGGGGCCACCCTGCTCATGCTGCTGGCCTTTCGCTGTGCTACCTTTTTCTATGCCTTGCGCAACGGCATCACGGCGCTGGCCGGGCTGAAGCGCCTGAATCTCATCAACTGGTCCCGGCGCATCAAGATGGTCAATGCCCTGCTCATTGCCGTCATCTTCTGGCAGCTGGCCCCGCATGAAGCCCGCCTGGCCCCCTGGAACTACGGGATCATCAGCCTGCTGGCGCTGCTGGGGGCCGCCTGGGTGGTGGGGCGCTGGCGCCTGCCGCGCATAGTGCTGTGGCTGGGTATGCTTGGCCTGCTGATTTTCATGGACGAACGCCTGCTGGGCGTGTAAAATGGTGGCCGCCCTGCCACCACGAGCCGAAAACGCGGAGACACCATGAGCCTGAGCGATGCCATCGTGGAAACCCCCGAGGGGCTTGTCCTTTCCCTGACCCTGCGCATGCGCGGGGGCCTGCACGCACGTCCTGCCGCCCGTCTGGCGCAGGAGGCCCAGCGGCACAAGGCTGCCGTTACCCTGCGGGCCGGCGAGGCCAGCGCCGATGCCAAGAGCATGCTGGACGTTCTTTCCCTGGCCCTGCCGGAAGAGGCCCGCATCACCCTTGAGGCCACGGGCGAGGATGCCCGCGAGGCCCTGCTGGCCGTGGCCGCCTGCCTTGACGACATACGAGAATAGCCATGCCCCGCGCCCTGCTTTTCGGAACCCCAGTCTCGCCCGGCATTGCCATCGGCATGCTGCGCTTCAAATATTCCGCCCGCATGATCGAGCGGCGTCGTCTCACGTCCGGCGAAGTGCCCAAGGAACAGTCCATGCTGCGCGACGCGGCCGACAGCGTGCGTGAAGACCTGCGCGAGGCCATGGACAAGGTTCCCGATGACCTGGCCGAATATCGCGAGGTCATTGCCGCCCAGATTGAACTGGCCCGCGATCCCAAGCTGCTGGACAAGGCCCAGAGCGCCATCGAAAAGGAGCTGATCTGTGCCTCCTGGGCGCTGGAAAAGACCGTGGAAGAGCTGTGCGACATCTTCCGCAAGATGGACAATCCCTACCTGCGGGATCGCGCCCAGGACATCCGCGCCGTGGGCCTGCGCATACGGGCCTGCCTGGCCGGCTCCGACGTGGACGACGATCACCCTGCCATCCTGGCCGCCGAAGACCTCTCGCCGGCCGATGTCATGGAAACGGACTTCAAGAGCGTGCAGGCCATTGTGACGGCCGAGGGCGGCCCCACCTCCCACACGGCCATCCTGTCGCGCGGGCTGCACATTCCCGCCCTGGTGGGCGTGACGGGCCTGCTGCATACGGCCCTGCACGGCGAACGGGTCATTGTGGACGGCCTCAAGGGCTGTATCCTTCTTGAGCCGGACGAGGAAGACATTGCCCGCTACAAGAACCGGCGCAATGACTACCTGGCCTGGGAACAGCGCACCCGCCAGGAAGCCCACTGGCCCGCCGAACTGCGGGACGGCATGCGCGTTTCCGTGCAGGCCAATCTGGAACGGCCGGAAGAAGCCGCCGACCTCCAGGCCAGCGGGGCCGAGGGCGTGGGCCTGTACCGCACGGAATTTTCCTTTCTGCGGGATACCCTGCCGGACGAGGAAAGCCTGCTGGCCGAATACAGCGCCGTGGCCCGCCGCATCGCTCCGGAACGGGTGGTCTTCCGCACCCTGGACTGCGGTGCGGACAAGATGCTGCGCGCGCAGGAGGCCCTGCGCGAACCCAATCCCGCCCTGGGGCTGCGCGGCATCCGCTTCTGCCTGCGCCATCAGGATATTTTCCGCACCCAGCTGCGGGCGCTCATGCGAGCCGGCGTCTGGGGCAATGCGGCCATCATGCTGCCCATGATTTCCAGCGTGGATGAAATCCTGGCCGTGCGCCGCATCATGCAGGAGCTGCATCAGCAGATGCAGGCCGCTGGCATTCCCCATGCCGACAGCCTGCCGCTGGGCATCATGGTGGAAACCCCCGCCGCCGTGCTCATTGCCGATACCCTGGCCTGCGAATGCGACTTTTTCAGCATCGGCACCAATGACCTCATCCACTACCTCATTGCCATTGACCGCAACAACGTGCACGTGGCCCACCTGGCCGAGGCCCTGCATCCGGCCGTGGTGCGCTCGCTCAAGCGCGTCATCGACTCGGCACACCGCGAGGGCATCGGGGTTTCCGTCTGCGGCGAACTGGCCGCCGATCCCTACGGTCTGGCCATTCTGCTGGGCATGGGCATTGACACGGTTTCCGCGTCGCCCCGTTTTGTTCCCGGCATGAAGCACATGATCCGCCGCATGGACGCGGCCTTCTGCGAAGAACTGGCCCACAGCGTCCTGGGCAGTGCGGATGTTTCCGTTTCCCAGCGCATCCTGCGCGAACGCCTCCAGGCCGTGCTCGGCAGCGAGCTGGCCTTTCACACCACCAGTATTCTCACCGACAGCCGCCCATGAGCAAGAAGTCATCCCCCGCCACCATTGCGGTGAACAAGAAGGCCCGCCATCTCTATGAACTGTCCGATTTTCTGGAGGTGGGCATCAGCCTCACCGGTCCCGAGGTCAAGAGCCTGCGTGCCGGCCGGGTCAACTTCCTTGACAGCTACGTGGACTTTCGCCACGGGGAGGCCTTTGTCCTTTCCCTGCACATTGCGCCCTATGCCAATGCGGGCTATGTGGTGCAGGAGCCGGACCGGCCCCGCCGCCTGCTCATGCACGCGGCGGAAATCCGCCAGTATACCGCCAAGGTGGAGCAGAAAGGACTGACCGTGGTGCCCGTGAGCCTGTATTTCAAGCGCGGCAAGGTCAAGATGGAAATTGCCCTGGGACGGGGCAAGAAGCTCTTTGACCACCGCGATACCCTCAAGCGCCGCGCCGAAGAACGCGACGCCGCCCGCGAAATGGCCTGACGGCATGCGGCGTCCGCCCCTGCAGGCCCCGCTTCTGTGGCAGAGCTATGCCCTCTGCTGGCTGCTGGGCCTGATTGCGGCGGCCTGGCCCCTACCCGCCGGCATGCTGCTGTGTCTCCTTGTCCTGCTGGACACACGCCTGCACCCTCCGCGGCATGCCGTACGAACCCTGCTGGCGCTGCTGCTGGCCGGGGCCGGTCTGCTGCTGGCCTCCCACCTGCTCCGCCTTCCTCCTGCTCCGGCCTGGCTTGCCTCGGCCCTGCCCACCGTACCGGCTGCCCAACGCCCGCGCCTCTGCGGCACGGTGCACAGCGTCAGCGGTCTGCCCGGAGAACGTCTCCGCGTGCTGCTGCAACAGGTCCATCCTCAGGAACAGCCGGAGCAGCCGGCACTGCCCGGCCTTGTGGCCTGGACCTGGCAAAATCCGCTGTTTACCCCGCTGCCCGGACAGACGGTCTGCCTGCGCAGCGCTGTCCGCCCCGTGCAGGGCACACGCAATGCCAGCATGCAGGACTGGGGCCTCTGGTGGCGCGCCCAGGGCGTGCACTGGCGCCTGTGGAGCCGGGGAAACGGCGCCCAGGCCCGTCCTGACGGCAGCCCCTCCCTTTCCGGTCGCTGGCGGCACCAGATCAAGGAACGGTTTTTGCGTGCCCTGCTGCCCGAAGAGCTGCCCCCGGCCCACAGGGACCGCTGGCTGGCTGCCCATCAGGGCCATGCCGTACTGCCCGCCCTGCTCTTTGGCGACCGCTACTTTCTTGACCGCCATGTGCTGGACCAGTTTGCCGCCGCCAGCCTGCTGCACAGCCTGGCCCTTTCCGGGCAGCATCTGGCCATAGCGGGCCTGCTGGGTCTGGTCTGTGTGCTGCTGGCCGGACGCCTGTGGCCCGGCCTGTATCTGCACCGTCCCCGCGTGGTGCTGGCCACCCTGGCCGCCTGCCCGCCGGCCCTGCTCTATCTGTGGCTGGGCAATGCCCCTTCCTCCCTGCTGCGGGCAGCCTGCATGCTCCTGGCCATGGCCCTGAGCCTGACCATCCTTACCCGGCGCAGCGGTTCCCTGCCCGAAGGGCTGCATGCCCATCTGCCCCGCTCCACCCTGGACCTGCTGGCCACGGCCCTTGTGGTCATCTGCGCGGCCGCTCCCCTGGCGGTCTTTGACACCGGGCTGCAACTGTCGGCCCTCTGCCTGTTTGCCATCGGCATCAGCATGCCGCTGCTGCGGCGCTGGCTGCCCCTGCCGCGGCCGCAGCGCGAGGGTCTCCCGTCCACGCCATGGCAGCGCCTGGGGCAGCGGCTGAAACGGCTGGGCATACAGGGCGCCCGGCTGCTGCTGCTTTCCCTGTGCATCCAGCTTGTGCTGCTGCCCCTCAATGTCTGGCTGTTCGGCAATGCCGGGCAGTGGTTTTTCCTCAATCTGCTCTGGCTGCCCGTGCTGGGCTGCCTGGTGCTGCCCGGTACGGTGCTCGGGCTGCTGCTCTCCCTGTGCGGCCTGCTGTGGCCCGCCCGGTGCATCCTGGATATCTGCGCCCTGCCCTGCCAGTGGCTGGTGGATGGTCTGGGATTGCTGCATGCCCATGGTCTGCTGGAGCTGCCAGCCCTGCCGCGGCCGCACTGGACGGCCATTCCCGGCATGCTGCTGCTGTGCGCGGCAGCGGCCCGGCATTTTTCGCTGGAACCGGCGACGGTTGCCCCCTGCCCGGCGAGTCCGCCGCGGGGGCATGGCCGTCTGCTGCTGGCGGCGCTTGTGCTGCTGTCCGTGGGGCCGGTGCTGGCGCTGTGGCCCCGCTGGCAGCGCCCCATACGTCTGGATGTGCTGGATGTGGGACAGGCCCAGGCTGTGCTGCTGCATGTTCCCGGCGACGGATGGCTGGCCGCGCCGCAGCGCCTGCTGGTGGACGGGGCCGGCCCGCTTTCGCCCTTCTACGATCCGGGCCGACGCCTGGTGGCGCCCATACTGCTGGCCAATGCCCTGCCCCGGCTGCACAGCGTCATCAACAGTCATCCCGACATGGACCACTGCGGCGGACTGATCTACATTCTGCGCCATTTCCGCGTGGACGCCCTGTATGACAACGGCCGGCAGGCCACCAACCGTTACGGCCGGGCATGGAATGCCCTGACCCGGGACTTTCCTGCCCGCCCCCTGTTCCGGGGAGACCGCCTGCCGCTGGGCGACCCGACCCTGGGTCTGACTCTGGAAGTGCTCCACCCGCCGCGCGGCCCGGAAGGACAACGCTGGAAGGGCAATAATGCTTCGCTGGTGCTGCGCCTTGTGCGCAACGGGCACGGCCTTGCCCTGCTGCCCGGCGATGCGGAAACACCGGCACTGGCGGCCCTGCTGGACAGCGGGCAGAATCTCCAGGCCGAAGTGCTGGTGGCGCCCCATCACGGCAGCGACAGCGCCTTTCTGCCGGCCTTCTACGAGGCGGTGCAGCCCCGTCAGGTGCTGGTGAGCTGCGGCTTCCTCAACCGCTACCGCACGCCCTCTGCCCGTCTGCGGAACTGGCTGGCACAGCGGCACATTCCCCTGCGGGTCACGGCCAGCGAGGGACAGATTACCATACGCTGGCCCGGCCGCTGACGCCGGATGCATGACAGCATGGACCGGTCTGGCCCCCCATGCGCACGACGGCAGGACATGCCGCCGGGAGCGGCATTGCCACCCACAGGGCGCCGCGCCCTGTGCGGCTGGGCCGGCCGTTGCCGCACGGCGCCTTCCGGCGGCCCGAGGCCCTTGTGCCCGGATGCCCTGCGGGCTACAGTGCCGGAAAGGAGAGTAACCATGCGCCCGGCCCTGCTCATCATTGATATGCAAAACGATTTTGTACTGCCCGATGCCCCGCTCTGCGTGCGCGGTGCGGCCCCCACGGTCCCTGTCATCCGCCATCTGCTTCTGGACGCGCGCGAGGCGGGCATTCCCGTCTGCCATGTCATCCGCTGCCACAACCGCGACGGCAGCGATGTGGAAAAGATGCGTCAGCCCCTGTTCAGCGACGGACCGGGCATCTGCGTTCCCGGCAGTGAAGGCGCACGCATCGTGACGCCCCTCCTGCCGCTGTCCGGCGAATACATCATCTGCAAGCGCCGTTTCAGTGCCTTTTTCCAGACGGAACTGGACCTGCTGCTGCGCCGCCTGCACGTGGACAGTCTGCTCATTACCGGCACCCAGTATCCCAACTGCGTGCGCAGTACGGCCGTGGACGGCATGAGCCTTGACTATGACGTGACCGTGGTGACCGATGCCTGTTCGGCCCAGACACCGGAAGTGGCCGCTGCCAATATCTACGACATGCAGCACATGGGTATTGCCTGCCTGCCCCTGCGAGAACTGCCGCCCCTGCGCATGCCGCGGCACTAGGGCTGTTAACACGATTCGTTGCCTGTTCGGGGGGGAAGGAAAACCCCTCCGCCAGCGCGGGAGCGGGTTTCCCTTCCCCCCAGGCCCCCCATCCCTTCCCCAGCGCGCTTTTACCGGGGGAAGAGCAGGGACACGAGGTACCCCCGCCTCCCACGGCAAGCGGAACAAGTTCAGCTCGTTTGTTTTATCTATTGAAATTATTTGTAAAATTTGTGTTAACAGGCCTTAACCGGCATTTTGCAGCAGACCCGGCGCAGGGTACGGGCGCTCCGCTTCCACAGCATGGCCGCACTGATGTCAGTGCTGGCAGGAGGGACAGAAAATGGTGGTGCGCCCGGCCACGCGCGTTCTGACCAGCGGGCGGCCGCAGCGCGTGCACGGCTCGCCACCGCGCCCGTAGACGGCAAAACTGTTCTGAAAGGCGCCCACATGCCCGTTGGCATCCCGGTAGTCCCGGATGGAACTGCCGCACTGGGCAATGGAAAGCCGCAGCACCGCCTGCAGGGCGGCACAGAGCTGCTGCCACTCCGGCAGGGCAAGGGACGCGCCGGGGCGGCGCGGGTCCAGACCGGCCTGGAACAGGGACTCGTCGGCATAGATATTGCCTATGCCGGCAAGCACGCTCTGGTCCAGCAGCAGGGCCTTGAGCGCTGTGCGGCGGGTATGCAGGCGGGAGAAGAGGTCGGCTCCCAGCGTCGCGGCCGGATGTTCCAGCGGCTCCGGCCCCATGCGGCGCCAGAAGTCCCAGCGCTGCAACAGGGCCGGCGTGGCGGCAAACAGCAGGCCGAAGGCGCGTACATCATCAAAGAAGAGCACGGACGGGCCGTCCGTACCGTCCAGGTAAAAGAGGCAGCGGCTGTGCGCGTGTGGCGGGGTGCCGTCAGGGTGGGTCATGAGACGGCCGGTCATGCGCAAATGCACCGCCAGCAGCTCGGGCACATCCGGGGCCGCGGCTGCGATCTGCGGGCAGGAGGCGGGCGCGGCCAGATGCAGCAGCACCAGCTTGCCGCGGCGCGTGACCTCTACGATCTGCCGCCCTTCCAGCGTTGTCAGGGGCAGACTCAGGGGATGCACCTGCGACGGGCGCAGCAGGTCCACCCGCCGGATGCACCGGTGGAGCACCTGCGGACGCAGGGTGCGGACCACGGTTTCCACTTCGGGCAGTTCGGGCATGGGCATCAGTCCTCTGTGGCCGGCGTGTCTGTCCCCAGATAGATATCCAGCAGCCCGTCAGGCGGCGCAATGGTCACGCGGGGGCCCTGCGGATCCCCCAGGTCAAAGCCCACAATGAAGCAGGGTTCCGCGGGAAAGAGCACTTCCCGGCCATCTGCGGTGCGGATGCCCCAGACCTCGCGGCCGGCGGGGTATTCCACATGGTCCAGACAGCCCAGGCGACGGCCATCGTCCAGAAAAACCGCACAGCCCAGGAGGTCTTCCACATAGACCTCATCCTCGTCCGTTTCCGGCAGGGAGGCGCGGTCGATGAGAATGCGGGCGCCGCGCAGTTCTTCCGCAGCCGTGCGGTCATTCACGCCGTCCGGCAGCAGAAGAGGACGCCCCTTGTGCATGCGCCAGGCACGCAGGCGCAACGGGCGGGGAGGACGCTGCCCCTGTTGCAGAAACAGGGGCGCGTCAAGAAGGGAAGGGGAGTCTGCATACCAGTCGATGCAGCACTCCCCCTTGATACCGTGCGGGCGTAGGAAAACGCCCAGTTCGATCCAGTGGGGCATGGTCAGGCCTATTCCAGAATCTCCAGCACCGCCCGTTTGCGGCATTTGGTGGAAGCGGCGCTCAGCAGCGTGCGCATGGCGCGCGCCGTGCGGCCCTGCTTGCCGATGACCTTGCCCAAATCTTCCTTGGCAACCTTCAATTCCAGCACAGTGGTTTGTTCGCCTTCGATCTCGCTGACCTGTACCTCTTCAGGGTGATCCACCAGCGACTTGGCGATGTAGAGAATCAACTCCTTCATACGAACCTCCGCCGCGCCGGACAGGCGCGGAATTAGCCCATGTGCTTCTTGATGAGGGCACGCACGGTGTCGGTGGGTTCGGCGCCGCGGCCGAGCCATTCCTTCACCTTGTCGGCGTCCAGCTTCACATCAGCAGGCTCGACCATGGGATTGTAGTAGCCCAGGAAATCCAGCGGGCGGCCATCACGACGGGTTTCGTCGTTGGCGGCCACCACGCGGTAGAACGGATGCTTCTTGCTGCCCATGCGGGTCAATTTCAGCTTAACGGCCATGAGTATTACTCCCTTTTGTTTAATGCGTTCATGTATCGTTATCAGGGCAAAAGAGCAAGCACAGCCTACTCCCGCCGGACAGATAGCATAACGGGGGCAGCCCGTTATTTTTTCTTGTGCTTGGCCGGACGTTCGCGCTTCTTGCGCTTCTTGGCCGGAGCGGCCTTGCCGGCCGGCATTCCCCCCGGCAGACCCATTCCCGGCGGCATGCCGGGCAGTCCCATGCCGGGCGCCATCCCCCCCATGCCGCCGGGCAGATTCACGCCGCGGGGCAGACCGGGCATGGACGGCATCTTGGCCTTGCCGCCCATCATGCCCTTCATCATCTGGCGCATCTGCTCGAACTGACGCACCAGCTGATTGACCTGCTGTACCGTCACCCCGGCCCCCCTGGCAATGCGCGCGCGGCGGCTGCCATTGAGAATATCCGGATTGTGGCGCTCGGCCATGGTCATGGAATTGATGATGGCTTCGGTACGGGCCATTTCCTTTTCGGGCATGGCGCCGCCGGCCTCGGCCAGCTTTTCGCGCAGACCGCCCAGGCCGGGAATCATCTTGAGAATGCTGTCCAGTGAGCCGAGTTTCTTGACCCGGCGCATCTGGGTGCGAAAATCTTCCAGGTCAAAGCTGGCCTTGCGCATTTTGCGGGCAAGGGCTTCGGCCTCTTCGGCATTGATGGTTTCCTGGGCCTTTTCCACCAGGGTCAGCACATCCCCCATCCCCAGGATGCGCCCGGCGATACGGTCGGGATGGAATACCTCCATTTCCGACAGTTTTTCGCCCATGCCCACAAATTTCACCGGTGCACCGGTCACCGCGCGAATGGACAGGGCCGCGCCGCCGCGGGCATCGCCGTCCATCTTGGTAAGCACCACGCCCGTGATGCCCAGCCGCTGATTGAAGGACTCGGCCACGGTCACGGCATCCTGACCGGTCATGGCGTCAGCCACAAAGAGGATTTCCTGCGGCTGCACCGCCGCCTTGATGGCGGACAGCTCTTCCATGAGCGGCTCGTCCACGTGCAGGCGACCGGCCGTATCCAGCAGCACCACGGTGGCCTGCTGCTCACGGGCGGCTTCCAGGGCCTTTTTGGCGATGTCCACGGGCTTCATGTCCACCGTGGAAGGATAACAGGGCATGTCCAGCTGCCGGGCAAGCACGGTCAGCTGATCAATGGCGGCCGGGCGGTAGACGTCAGCCGGCACCAGATAGGGGCGCATCTTCTGCTTGCGCAGCAGATTGGCCAGCTTGCCGGCGGACGTGGTCTTGCCCGACCCCTGAAGGCCCACCAGCATGATGACAGCCGGCTCCCTGCCCTGAAGGTCAAGCCCCGTAGTCTCTCCGCCCAGCAGATTCACCAGCTCGTCGTGAACGACCTTGACCACCTGCTGTGCCGGGCTGACCCCCTTGATCACCTCCTGACCAAGGCACTTTCCGCGCACGCTTTCCACAAAGTCCTTGACGACCTTGTAGTTGACATCGGCTTCCAGCAGGGCCAGGCGCACTTCCCGCAGCCCGGCCTGGATATTCTCTTCGGTCAGCTGGGTTTGCCCGCGCAGACTGCGGAACGCGGATGACAGCCGGTCGGAAAGACTTTCAAACATGACGCCCCCAAAGGCGGTAGCGCAGGGACGGGCAAGCCGTCTCTGCGGATTTACAGAACTTGCATTTATAGACTGTTTGCCGGCAATGGTCAAGGGAAGAGCGCCAACAGACCACCGCCGGCCCCCGGCCATCCGGCAAGTCCGGCAAGCACGGCCCGTGCGCGCAGCAGACACGGCGGACACAAAAAAAGCGCACCGCAAAACGGTGCGCCTGATTTCTGGCGGAGCGGAAGGGACTCGAACCCTCGGCCTCCGGCGTGACAGGCCGGCGTTATAACCGTCTTAACTACCGCTCCAGAAACGGAATAGTTTCCGTGAAGGCTCTTATAGGCCACATGCCGCCTGCTGTCAAGCCTTTCGGGGGACATGCCGCCCTCCCCGCACGCCGCAGCAGGGGCAGCACACAAAAAGGGGCTGCGGCAGCTGCCGCAACCCCTCTGTTGTCCTGGTGGGCAGTACAGGACTTGAACCTGTGGCCCCCGCCTTGTAAGGGCGGTGCTCAACCAGCTGAGCTAACTGCCCGGAGCTGATTCCATACCGCAGAAAAGATTCTGCCGTCAATCTCTTTTCCCGGCGGACGCGCCGGCCCGGCTTGCTGTCCTGCGCGTTTCCCCGTATGCTTATTGGTCAGATGCCTGATTGCCCCGCCCGTGTCCGCCGCCTGACAGACAGGAAAACAGCCGCCCCCAGCGGCCCGCCGCGCTCCGGGGGTATCGGTCCCGGCCGGACAGCGGCGCCCGCCCGGCGGAGGGTTCCGCCACAGCAGCAAGGATGCGTATGAAAAAGGAAGACTCGGTGCAGCAGCGTAACCAGCGCTGGAAGGATATCTTCCCGGACCTCAAGCCGGAAGGTGTCTGGGGGCGCATTCTGCGTATGAGCCGCTGCCATGCGCAGCTGTGCAGCGAGACCCTGCGCCCCCTGGGCCTGCGCAGCGTGGAGGCCGATGTGCTGGCCGCGCTGCTGTATGCCGGCCCGCCCCACGAGCTGACCCCCAAGGACATCACCGCCCAGTGCAATCGCAGCCCCGGCGCCATGACGGGCATTCTGGACGCCCTGGAAGCGCGCGGTCTTGTCAGTCGCCGCACCCAGGCCCACAACCGGCGCAGCTATCTTGTCACCCTGACCCCTGCCGGTCAGCAGCTGGCACGGGAAGCCTTCCTGGCCCGGACCGCTATGGAAAAGCAGCTGCTGGACGTGCTGAGCAGCAAGGAACGGAAGGATCTGGCCGCGCTGCTGAAAAAGGTCCTTGCAGACCTGGAAGAAAAGGGCCTGCTCTAAGGACGAACTCCTGGTCAGCCTGCCGCACGGCCGTGTGTTCCCCATGGCCTGCCATGGCCGGAAAAGCCATTACGGCACGGGCGGATGCGCTGCGCCCCGATGCTGCCCCGTGTTCTGCCCCATGCCCTGCCCCGCGCCGCCATGCCGCAGCAGCAGGCAGCACGCCGGCCCTCCTTCCTCTGGCAGACAAGCCGGACCGGCGGACGACAGCTGCCGCGTCCTGCTCTTTGTGCTAATACTTTTGCCAAAAAAATTTTAGTTCTGAACAAAACACGTGCTGCCTGCATCCCCCTGCATCCCCCTGCATCTCGCTGTCGTGAGCGGTTCCGGCCGCATGCGCGTGTCCCGCAGGACAACACCTGCTGCCCGCCCCATGGCATTGCCCCACGGCACGGGCCGTCCCGTGCGGCAGGCTGCCGCGCCCCCTGCACCTGCGCCTGACACTCCGGCGCCCCAACGGCCCGCCGGTGCAGTCCACCCGCCATGCCCCGCCTTCCCGGCACATGTTTCCGGGGGATGTGGCGCTGCCGCCAGCGCAGCCCGCAACCAATCTGCCCCGGCGGCTCCCGTTGTGCGGTACGCCCGGCACGCCCTGGCGCACCAGAAACCGACACCCCGCCCATCTCGCCGATCCGGCAAAACGGCACATACCGCCCAAAAAACATCTTGCCAAAAAGAGGGAAACGGGATATCCATTGCAATTCCTGTCAAGCATTGGAGGAATGCTCTGGTCGATCATCCGCATCATGCACGATATGCCTAGCCTTTTTCTGGCGCACAAAACGGAAACGCTCCTGCCCGGGAGCGTGGCCTTTTGTCGCCTGTTTGCGTTTTCGATCTGACATTCCAAGGGAACTACGCTTCGGACAGCGGCACACCGGTACAACGCTGCGGGCCATACGTCCGCCCGCAGACCGGGGCCTCCCAGCCCGGCACCGGCATACCGAAGCGCAACCGCTACCCACCTGAGGTATAGCATGGGCCAGCTCATCAAACAGTTCGGCAAAATCAAAGTTTCGCTCCCCATCCCTCACCTGCTCAATCTTCAGATCGACTCCTATCAGAAGTTTCTGCAGGAAGGCGTGGCCGAGGCCGACCGCAAGCCCGACGAGGGGCTGGAAGGCGTGTTTCACACCGTCTTCCCCATTGAAGATTTCAACAAGACTGCCAGCCTGGAATTCGTGAGCTACGAAATCCAGGAACCCAAGTACGATCAGGCCGAATGCATTTCCAAGGGGCTGACCTATGAAGCCCCCGTGCGCATCAAGGTGCGCCTTGTGGTGTATGACATCGACGAAACTTCCGGAGACCGGAAGGTCCGCGATATCAAGGAGCAGGACATCTATTTCGGCACCCTGCCCCTCATGACGGAAAAGGGAACCTTTATCATCAACGGCACCGAGCGCGTCATCGTCAACCAGCTCCAGCGCTCGCCCGGCATCATCTTCGAGCATGACGGCGGTAAGACCCACACCAGCCGCAAGGTGCTCTACTCCTGCCGCGTCATCCCCATGCGCGGTTCGTGGCTTGATTTCGACTTTGACCACAAGGACATTCTCTACGTCCGCATCGACCGCCGCCGCAAAATGCCCGCCACCATCCTGTTCAAGGCCATGGGCATGACCAAGACGGACATCCTCGATTATTTCTACACCCGCGAACACTACCTGCTGGAAAGCGACGACCGCCTGTTCTGGGAAGTGGAAAAGCACCTCTACCGCAAGGACAATGCCTATGCCGACATCTGCACGGCGGACGGCACGGTGCTCATCCGGGCGGGCAAGCCCATCACCAAGCGCGGCTGGCGCCAGATCTGCGAAGCCGGCATTCCGGCCATCGAGGTGCCCCCCACCCTGCTGGACGGCATGTTCCTGGCGGAAGACGTGGTGGCCGAGGGCAGCGGCGAAGTGCTGGCCGAAGCTGCGGACGAAATTACCCCCGGCCTGCTGGAACGCATGCGCGAGGCGGGCATCAAGCGCCTGGCCGTGCTGCACACCAAGGGCACGGACACGTCCTCGTCCATCCGCGATACCCTCATGCAGGACCGCATTGCCGACCAGGAAAAGGCCCAGGAGGAAATCTACCGCCGTCTGCGTCCCTCCTCGCCGCCCACGGCGGAAATCGCGGCCAGCTTCTTCGACAATCTGTTCCGCAGCCCGGACTACTACGATCTGTCGCCCGTGGGCCGCTACAAGCTCAACCAGCGTCTGAATCTCACGCCCGAATCCATCGTGGATGCCGACCTTTCCGATTACGACAGGCGCCTGGTGAACGAGGACGGCAAGACGCCGCAGGAAAAATACGGGGCACTGCTGGAAAACCGCACCCTCAATGACCATGACATTCTCACGGCCATCAAGGTGCTGGTGCAGCTCAAGGACAGCCACGGCCCGGCCGATGACATCGACCACCTGGGCAACCGCCGCGTGCGCCTGGTGGGCGAACTGGTGGAAAACCAGTACCGCATCGGCCTGGTCCGCATGGAGCGTGCCATCAAGGAACGCCTGAGCCTTCAGGAAATCTCCACGCTCATGCCCCATGACCTTATCAATCCCAAGCCGGTGGCGGCCGTGCTCAAGGAATTCTTCGGCACGTCGCAGCTGTCGCAGTTCATGGACCAGACCAACTCCCTGTCCGAGGTCACGCACAAGCGCCGTCTGTCGGCCCTTGGCCCCGGTGGTCTGACTCGTGAGCGCGCCGGCTTTGAAGTGCGCGACGTGCACACCTCGCACTACGGCCGCATCTGCCCCATCGAAACGCCGGAAGGTCCCAACATCGGCCTCATCGTCTCCCTGACCACCTTTGCCCAGGTCAACGACTTCGGCTTCATCGAAACGCCCTACCGCGTCATCCGTGATGCGCAGGTCACCGATGAAATCGTGCATCTCGATGCCTCGCGCGAAGCCGATGCCGTGGTAGCCCAGGCCAATGTGCGCATTGACGAAAACGGCCGCCTGGCTGACGAATTCGTCACCGTGCGCGTCAAGGGCGAAGTGGAAATGCGCCCCCGCGAGGAAGTGACCCTCATGGACATCTCGCCCAGTCAGATGGTGTCCATTTCCGCCGCGCTCATTCCCTTCCTGGAGCATGACGACGCCAACCGCGCCCTCATGGGTTCCAACATGCAGCGCCAGGCCGTGCCCCTGCTGCGCAGCGAAAAGCCCCTGGTGGGCACCGGCATGGAAGTGGACGTGGCGCGCGACTCCGGCGCCTGCATCGTGGCCCCGGCCGACGGCGTGGTGAAATATGCCGATGCCGACCGCGTGGTGGTGGCCTATGAGGGCGACCTCTTTGCCAAATCCGGCGGCGTCAAGGCCTACGATCTGCTCAAGTACCACAAGTCCAACCAGAACTCCTGCTTTGGCCAGAAGCCCACGTGCTATCCCGGCCAGATCGTGAAAAAGGGCCAGATTCTGGCCGACGGCCCAGGCATTGACGAAGGCACGCTGGCCCTGGGCAAGAACCTGGTGGTGGCCTTCATGCCCTGGTGCGGCTACAACTACGAAGACTCCATCCTCATTTCCGAGCGCGTGGTCAAGGAAGATACCTTTACCTCCGTGCACATCGAGGAATTCGAGGTGGTGGCCCGCGATACCAAGCTGGGACCGGAAGAAATCACCCGCGATATTCCCAACGTGGGCGAAGACATGCTGCGCAACCTGGACGACAGCGGCATCATCCGCATCGGCGCGGCCGTGAAGCCCGACGACATCCTGGTGGGCAAGATCAGCCCCAAGGGCGAAACCCAGCTCACCCCGGAAGAAAAGCTGCTGCGGGCCATCTTCGGCGAAAAGGCCCGCGACGTGAAAAACACCTCCCTCAAGGTGCCCCCGGGAGTGGAAGGCACGGTCATCGATGTCAAGGTCTTCAACCGTCGCTCCGGCGAAAAGGACGAACGCACCCTGGCCATCGAGGCCCATGACATCGCCGTGCTGGACCAGAAGGAAGCGGACCATCTGCGCGCCCTGTCCGAGCGCACCCGCAGCCTCATGGCGCCCCACGTCATCGGCAAGCAGGTAGCCACTACCCTGCCCGGAAAGAAGAAGGGCGAAGTGCTGGTGGAAGCCGGCGCGGCCCTCACCGAGGAGCAGCTGGAAGAAATTCCGGTGAAGAAGCTGGCCGGCCTGTTCAAGAGCCGGGAAGTGAACGATACCGTGGCTGCCCTGCTGGAAAGCTATGACCATCAGGTGGACTATCTCAAGGCCATCTACGATTCCAAGCGGGAAAAGGTCACCGAAGGCGACGACCTGCCCCCCGGCGTCATCAAGATGGTCAAGGTGCACATCGCCATCAAGCGTAAGCTTTCGGTGGGCGACAAGATGGCCGGCCGTCACGGGAACAAGGGGGTGGTCTCCTGCATTCTGCCTGAAGAGGACATGCCCTTCTTTGCCGATGGCCGCCCCGTGGACATCGTGCTCAATCCCCTGGGCGTGCCCTCGCGCATGAACATCGGCCAGATCATGGAAACGCACCTGGGCTGGGGCGCCAAGGAACTGGGCCGTCAGCTGGCCGAACTGGTGGATTCCGGCGCGGCCGTGGCCACCGTGCGCGCGGATGTGAAGGATGTCTTCAATTCCGAAGCCATCAACGAGCTGGTGGACAGCATGGATGACGAGGAATTCATTGCCTCGGTGAAAAAGCTGCGCAACGGCATCGTGACCCGCACGCCCGTCTTTGACGGCGCCACGGAAGATGAAATCTGGGGCTGGATGGACAAGGCCCACATGCCCAATGACGGCAAGACCGTGCTCTATGACGGCCGCACCGGGGTGCCCTTCAAGAACCGCGTGACCACGGGCGTCATGTACATGCTCAAGCTGCATCACCTGGTGGACGAAAAGATCCATGCCCGTTCCACCGGTCCCTACAGCCTCGTGACCCAGCAGCCTCTGGGCGGCAAGGCCCAGTTCGGTGGCCAGCGTCTCGGGGAAATGGAAGTCTGGGCGCTGGAAGCCTACGGCGCCGCCTACCTCCTGCAGGAATTCCTCACCGTCAAGTCCGACGACGTGACGGGTCGCGTGAAGATGTACGAAAAGATCGTCAAGGGCGACAACTTCCTGGAGGCCGGCCTGCCGGAATCCTTCAACGTGCTGGTGAAGGAACTCATGAGTCTGGGTCTCAACGTGACCCTGCATCAGGAAGAAGGCAAGAAAAAGCCCAAGCGCGTGGGCTTCATGCGCGATATGGATCAGGACGAACAGGCCTAGCCTGCCTTCCGCCCCGACCCGCGGCAACGACTGTAACCAGCTTTTGACAAGCAAGGTGGACATATGAGCCTGGACGATCTCTTCACCGTGCGCGGCACGTCGAGCAACGTGACCAATATCCGCAATCTGAAAGCCATCCAGATTTCCATCGCCTCGCCCGAAGCCATCCGCGAATGGTCCTACGGCGAGGTGAAGAAACCGGAAACCATCAACTACCGTACCTTCAAACCCGAACGTGACGGCCTGTTCTGCGCCAAGATCTTCGGCCCCGTGAAGGACTACGAGTGCAACTGCGGCAAGTACAAGCGCATGAAGCACCGCGGCATTGTCTGCGAAAAGTGCGGCGTGGAAGTCATTGCCTCCAAGGTGCGCCGCGAGCGCATGGGCCACATCGAGCTGGCCGCGCCCGTGGCTCACATCTGGTTCCTCAAGACCCTGCCCTCCAAGATCGGCACCCTGCTGGACATGACCATGGCCGATCTGGAAAAGGTGCTCTATTTCGATTCCTACATCGTGCTGGACCCCGGGCAGACCAATCTGCAGAAGCAGCAGGTCATCTCCGAGGAGCAGTATCTCCAGATTCTGGACCACTACGGCACCGATGACGTGCTCACCGTGGGCATGGGCGCCGAAGCCGTGCGCTCCCTGCTGGAAGAACTGGACCTGGAAAAGCTGCGCGCCGAACTGCGCGAAGAAGGCGAAACCACCAAGAGCCAGACCAAGAAAAAGAAGATCACCAAGCGGCTGAAGATCGTGGAAGCCTTCCTCGAATCCAACAACAAGCCCGAATGGATGATCATGGAGGTCATTCCCGTCATTCCGCCGGAACTGCGCCCGCTGGTTCCGCTGGACGGCGGCCGCTTTGCCACCTCGGACCTCAATGATCTCTACCGCCGCGTCATCAACCGCAACAACCGCCTCAAGCGGCTCATGGAGCTGGGCGCGCCGGAGATCATCATCCGCAACGAAAAGCGCATGCTCCAGGAAGCCGTGGACGCCCTCTTCGACAACGGCCGCCGCGGCCGCGCCATTGCCGGCACCAACGGTCGCCCGCTCAAGTCCCTGTCCGACATGATCAAGGGCAAGCAGGGCCGCTTCCGTCAGAACCTGCTGGGCAAGCGCGTGGACTATTCCGGCCGTTCGGTTATTACCGTCGGCCCCTACCTCAAGCTGCATCAGTGCGGCCTGCCCAAGAAGATGGCCCTGGAGCTGTTCAAGCCCTTCATCTACTCGGAGCTGGAAAAGCGCGGCCACGCCACCACCATCAAGAGCGCCAAGAAGATGGTGGAGCGTGAAGAGCTGGTGGTCTGGGATATTCTCTCCGAAGTGGTGCGCGAATATCCCATCCTGCTCAACCGCGCCCCTACCCTGCATCGTCTGGGCATCCAGGCCTTCGAACCGCTGCTGGTGGAAGGCAAGGCCATCCGCCTGCATCCGCTGGTCTGCACCGCCTACAACGCCGACTTTGACGGCGACCAGATGGCCGTGCACATCCCCCTGTCCGTGGAGGCGCAGATCGAATGCCGCGTGCTCATGATGAGCACCAACAACATCCTGTCGCCGGCCAACGGCGGCCCGGTCATCGTGCCCTCGCAGGACATCGTGCTGGGCCTCTACTACATGACGGCCGAACGCAGCTTTGAACCCGGCGAAGGCATGACCTTCTGCGGTCCCTGGGAAGTGGAGGCCGCCTATGACGCCGGCCAGATCTCCCTGCATGCCCGCGTGAAGGTGCGCATGCCCGACGGCAAGATCTACGACACCACGCCCGGCCGCGTGCTGGTGAGCAATATCCTGCCGCCCGAACTGGGCTTCGAGCATGTGAATCTGGTGCTCACCAAGAAGAATATCGCCAAGCTCGTGGGGGCGGCCTACCGCCGCTGCGGCATCAAGGCCACGGTCATCCTCTGCGACAACATCAAGAACCTGGGCTACGAGTTCGCCACCCGCGCCGGGGTGACCATCGGCGTCAAGGACCTGACCATTCCGGCCCGTAAGAAGGATATTCTGGAAAAATCCCAGGCCGAGGTGGACGATATCGAACGCCAGTACCGCGACGGTATCATCACCCGTACCGAAAAGTACAACAAGGTCGTGGATGTGTGGACCAAGGCCACGCAGGACGTTTCCGCGGAAATGACCAAGGAAATTTCCTATGACATCCTCACCGACCCCAAGACCGGACGCCAGGAAAAGAACCAGAGCTTCAACCCCATCTTCATGATGTCCAACTCCGGTGCCCGAGGCAACCAGGACCAGATGCGCCAGCTGGCCGGCATGCGCGGCCTCATGGCCAAGCCGTCCGGGGAAATCATCGAAACGCCCATCACCTCGTCCTTCCGCGAGGGCCTGTCGGTGTTGCAGTACTTCACCTCCACCCACGGCGCGCGCAAGGGTCTGGCCGATACGGCTCTGAAGACGGCCAACTCCGGCTACCTGACCCGCCGCCTGGTGGACGTGGTGCAGGATGTCATTGTTTCCGAACATGACTGCGGCACGGTGGACGGCATCGAACTGACCCCGCTCAAGGATGGCGGCGACATCAAGACCCCGCTGTCCGAACGCGCCATCGGCCGTGTGCTGCTCTACCCGGTCTATGATCCCGAAAATCCCGACCATGTGCTGCTGCCCGAAAACACGCTCATCAATGAAGAGGAAGCCAAGATTCTGGAAGATCACGGCGTTTCCTCCATCATGGTGCGCTCGCCCCTGACCTGCCAGTCCGAACGCGGCATCTGCGCCCTCTGCTACGGGCGCGACCTGGCCCGCGGCCATCTGGTCAATACGGGCGAAACCGTGGGCATCATCGCGGCCCAGTCCATCGGCGAACCGGGCACCCAGCTCACCATGCGTACCTTCCACATCGGTGGTACGGCCTCCAGCACCATTGAAAAGAACAAGTTCGAGGCCCTCAATGCCGGCCGCATCATCCTCAACCGCGTCAAAGCGGTCACCAACCGCGACGGCGCGCAGATGGTCATCGGCAAGAGCGGCCAGCTCTCCATCGTGGACCCGCAGGGCCGCGAACGCGAAAAGTACATCCTGCCCAACGGCGCACGCCTCAATGTGCAGGACGGCCAGAACGTGACCAAGGGCACCGTGCTGGCCGAATGGGACCCCTTCAACGAACCCTTCGTCAGCGAAGTGGACGGGACCATCCGCTTTACCGACATCGTGGACGGCAAGACCGTGCAGGAAAAGGTGGACGACGTGACCCGCCAGACCTCCCTGACCATCATGGAATACCGCACCACCAACTTCCGTCCGGCCGTGTCGGTCTGCGATGCGGACGGCAACGTGAAGCTGCGACCTTCCAGCAATACGGCTGCCGTCTACAGCCTGCCCGTGGGCTCCATCATCATGGTCAAGGATGGCGAGGCCATTCAGGCCGGCGACATCATTGCCCGCAAGCCGCGCGAAACCTCCAAGACCAAGGACATCGTGGGTGGTCTTCCCCGCGTGGCCGAACTCTTTGAAGTGCGCAAGCCCAAGGACATGGCCGTGGTTTCGGAAATCTCCGGCACGGTGACCTATGCCGGCGAATCCAAGGGCAAGCGCAAGCTGGTGGTCACGCCGGAAATCGGCGAGGCCAAGGAATACCTGGTGCCCAAGGGCAAGCACATCACCGCCACGGACGGCGACTTTGTGGAGGCGGGCGATCCCCTCACCGAAGGCTATCCCGAACTGCACGACATCCTGCGCACCCGCGGCGAAAAGTACCTGGCCCGCTATCTGGTGGATGAAATCCAGGAAGTGTACCGCTTCCAGGGCGTGGGCATTGACGACAAGCACATCGAAGTCATCGTGCGCCAGATGCTCAAGAAGGTGACCATCCTGGATTCCGGCGGCACCAGCTTCCTGGTGGGCGAACAGGTGGACAAGGCCGAATTCCGCGCCGAAAACCACAAGGCCATAGCCGAAGGTCGCCAGCCCGCCACGGCGGAACCGCTGGTGCTGGGCATCACCCAGGCCTCGCTCACCACCTCGTCCTTCATCTCGGCGGCCTCCTTCCAGGAAACCACCAAGGTGCTCACCGAGGCTTCCCTCAAGGGCAAGATGGACTACCTGCGCGGCCTCAAGGAAAACGTCATCGTGGGCCGGCTCATCCCGGCCGGTACCGGCTACCGCGAATATGTCCATGGCGACATCAAGGTGCCGGACCAGAAGGAACGCCCGGACAAGTTCCTGGAGGAACTGGAAGAAAACCCCGTCCTGGTGGACCTGGGCTAGTCACTGTCCCGCCGCCCGTTTTCGCATGCCGTCATGCGGACGGGCGGCGGTTTTTTGCCGCAGCTGGCGAAGCCCGTGCCTGTGCCGTGTATACGGGCTGCCCCGGCCGGCCTTCCCGCACAGCCGCCCGCTGCTGCCGGCATTTCCCCCGCCCTGTGGCGGGGGTTTGGCGTTTTGGGGCGGACGAACTTTTCCTGCTGTTCTCCTGTCTTGCATTGCAAAATGGGCTTGCCTAGCCAGGCTGGCTGTGATAGAAAAGAAAAATATCTTGTCCTTTCCCGCACCTCTTTTTCCGCGAGGGACGCGGCCCCGCGCCTCAGCGGCGCGGAACGGGCAGGATCCCCGCGTCGCAAGGTACGTTTCCCCGACGGGAGCCGCTTCCTTGCTTTTTTACGTGGCGGATACCTTGGCAAAAACAATACGCCGATGTATTGTTTGTGTTGGCCGCATACGCGGTCATGGGTGCCGGTACCGGCAAAGCGGCCTGCCGCCTTGCCCTGCCGGTGCAGACCCCGGCCTGTGGGCCACAAGGGTCGATCTGGTTTTGGCGGGTACTTGGGCGGCATGGGCCGTCCGGCAACAAATTTCAGCCCCTTAAAGGACTTGTATGAAAGCCCCAAACACGAAACAGATGGTTATGGCGTGTGCCGCGTGCCTGCTGACGCTGGGCCTTGCCCTGCCCTCCGGCGCCACGGCCGAGGAGTACATCCCCTTCCAGAACACCGGCATCACCGCCAGCAAGATGCCCAAGGTCTTCTTCAATCATGACGAGCATGTGGCCGCCATGAAGGACGACTGCTCTGCCTGTCACCTGGAAGATACCCCGGACGTTTTCCTTGAAGTGGACAAGAAGGCCGTGAGCACGCGGGTCGCCTATATGCACGAAAACTGCACGGCCTGCCATGCCAAGATGCAGGATGGACCGCGCATCACCGAGTGCCGCTCCTGTCACAGCGCAGCCATTGCCGCTGCCCAGAAGTAGTGCCTTCGGGCGTTGCTCAACCAACCGCACATCAGGAGGCAACTTCTCATGATCAATTTCATCACTGGCGACCTGTTCACCCTTTCGCTGGCGGTTTTCTTCATCGGCATGATCTACCGCATTGCGGCCTACATCATCGGCCTTGACGGCAAGGCCGACCGCATCGCCTATCGTGCCCATACCGACCGCTCCATTCCCGGCATTGCCGCTTCCATCGGCAAATGGCTCCTCCCCGGCGGTACCCGGGGCTGGCGCACGCAGCCTGTGTCGGCTGTGCTGTTCTTCCTGCTGCATTTCGGTGCCGTGCTGGTGCCCCTCTTCCTGCTGGGTCATACCGTGGTGCTGGAACACGCCCTGGGCATCTCCCTGCCGGCGCTGCCGTCCTTCCTGGCTGACCTGCTGAGCGTGGCCAGCATCGTGGGCCTGGCCCTCATCATTGTTCGCCGTCTCAGCAATCCCAACCTGCGCCTGCTCACCACCAACAGCGACTGGCTCATCCTCGTGCTGACCATTCTGCCCTTCCTCACCGGCGTCATCGCCCGCTTTGAAATCTTCGGCGGCTACGAGGGCTGGATGCTGGTTCATGTGCTCACCGGCGAACTCTTCCTCATTCTGGCTCCGTTCACCAAGCTGTCGCACATCGCGCTGTTCTTCATGTCCCGTGCCCAGATCGGCATGGACTATGCCATCAAGCGCGGTGGCCGTGCCCGTGGCGGTGCCTTCCCCTGGTAGTCAAACACTCCAGCATCTTTCCTTTGAAAGGAGCCTCTAATGTCTGAAATGCTCTGCACTCCCAAGCCGCTCACCACTGCGGAAGAAATCCATACCCTTCTGCAGGACAAGGCCGGCGCCAAATACTATGCCCAGATGAAGGAACTGAAGGTCGATACGGCCCAGCTGGCCAAGGACGTGGAAAACTTCCTCAAGTCTTCCCGTAACAAGACCTGGCTCGACCTGTGCGCCCGTTGCGGCATGTGCGCCGACAGCTGCTTCCTGTACCTGGCCAACAACAAGGACCCCAAGCAGATCCCGTCCTACAAGTTCCACAGCACCCTGGGCGAACTGGTGCGCCGCAAGGGTCAGGTGGATAACGCCTTCATGCTGCACTGCATGGAAGTGGCCTGGTCGCAGTGCACCTGCTGCAACCGCTGCTCGCTCTACTGCCCGCACGGCATTGATACCGGCGTGCTCATCAGCATCCTGCGCGGCATTCTCTTCAAGCACGGCTTTGTGCCGTGGGAACTGAAGATCGGTTCCGGCATGCACCGCGTCTACGGCGCCCAGATGGACGTTACCCAGGAAGACTGGGTGGACACCTGCGAATGGATGGTGGACGAAAACTCCGAAGAATGGCCGGATCTGGAAATCCCGGTGGACAAGGAAGACGCGGACATCATGTACATCCTCAATGCCCGCGAAGTGAAGCACTATCCCAACGATATTGCCGATGCTGCCATCCTCTTCCACATTGCCGGTGAAAACTGGACCGTGCCCAGCGAAGGCTGGGAAAATACCTCCCTCACCATGTTTGCCGGTGACTGGGAAGGCGCGGCCAACAATGTGAAGCGCATCTACAAGTCCGTGAAGAAGCTGCGTCCCAAGATGGTGGTGGGCACCGAATGTGGCCACGCCCACCGCGCCACCGTGGTGGAAGGCCCCTACTGGGCCGGCCAGGAAAACGGTGACCCGCCGGTGCCCTTCCTGCACTATGTGGAATGGGTGGCCATGGCCCTGCGCGAAGGCAAGCTCAAGATCGACCCGGCCAAGAAGATCAAGGAACCCTGCACCCTGCAGGACTCCTGCAACTACGTGCGCAACAACGGTCTTGGCCGCTACACCCGTGAAATCATGTCCTACATCGCCGAAGACTTCCGCGAAATGGCCGTGCATGGCGACCATAACTTCTGCTGCGGCGGCGGTGGCGGCTTCAACGGCGTGGGCCTGTACCGCCAGCAGCGTAACGTTGGCCTGAAGATGAAGCTGGAACAGATCCGCGCCACCGGCGCCACCCTGGTCATCTCGCCCTGTCACAACTGCTGGGACGCCATCCGCGACATGATGGAAGTGTACGAGGAACACAATATCCGCTGGACCTTCCTCAAGCCTCTGCTGCGTGAAATGGTCATCATTCCCGACAATATCAAGCACGTGGAAGTGTAGTTTCCCCTGCTGTCTCATGGGGGCGGCCGGTTTGCCGGCCGCCCTTTTTTTGTGCCCGGCGTCCGTCAGGGGGGCAGCGCGTTTTCCCTTTGAACACGAAAAACCGCGAAGCGGCGACACAGCCCCTCCCGGCCAAAACTACGCGGAAAAGCAGAGCGTTTTTTCGCGAAACGACAGGCCGCACGCATGGTGTGAACGGCAAAGCGTTTCAAACGGAACGTGTTCTCCAAGCGCCCTAGTCCGTCCTGCCGCCTGGCTCCCGATGCCGCTCGCCGTCCTGCCGGCGTCACAAAGAGAATCTGGAGCAATGCGCAGCCCTGCGGTCATTCCGTTTGGCTGTCCGCAGGGGCAAAAAAAAAGGCGCTCCCTGCGGGAACGCCTTGTACGTCAGACGACGGATACGGGTACGGCTAGACCATGCGGCTGATGATGTCCATGCGCTCGCCGGGCAGCAGCTTGATGGGCGGCACTTCGATGAGCGTGTGGCAGCCCGGCTCCATGCGCGTGGCGGCACGTGCGCAGGAAACCAGCACCTGCGCCGTCAGGGCAGGATTGTTGATGCGCATGTCAAACTTGAGAATCTGATTGTCCGTCATGCCGGAGGCACCGGTGCGCTCCATGAGCACGCCGTGGGACTGGTCCGCCGCAAAGGCCAGTTCCTGACGGTCCTTGCACTGGCGAACTTCCAGCGGATCGTGGGCAAAATAGTCGTCGGCCTTGATGCGGGCCGTCACATCCGCCAGATTTTCCCCAGCTTTCAGCACCACATAGACCAGGCGGGAATGGCGTCCCCCTCCCAGCGGGATGGTGATGGACACGGCATCCTCCACGCCGGCAATGGCACGGGCCGCCACGGAATGGCCCATGGAGCGCCCGCGGCCAAAATTGGTGAAGGTGGTTCCGGTGGGCGCCATGGCCTCGAACAGGGCGCGCATGACGGAGTCCGTGCCGGGGTCCCAGCCGGCGGCCGTGATGCTGACGGCGCCGCCCTCGTGGGCGGCCTTGTCCAGCCGCATCACGCTCTGGGGAATGTCGGTGTGCACGTCGAAGCTGTCCACGCAGTTGTAGCCCTTGCGCAGCAGCGCTTCCGCCGTCTGGGGAATGCTGCGCGAGGGACCGCACAGGGCAATGACATCGGGACGTCCCTGGGCAGCCTCAAGGCTGGCCAGATCGGCATATTCCGGCAGGCCGCGCAGGGCCTGCGTGCGCGTTCCCAGCGAATCGGCGCGGCGAATGACGCCGAGGCACTGGCAGTCGGGGGCAGCCAGCGCGGCTTCCACCACCCGGGAACCGATATTGCCCAGACTGTGAACAGCAAGCGTAAACTTCTTCATTGTCGTTCCTTTGGCAAAAAATTCAGACAGCGCTTCACCCTGAAGACGGGAGCGCGTCCCTCTTCTTAGATGCAAGAGGCGCGGCCCGTCAAGAAAACAGACGGCCTGCCCGGCACATCCCGTATCGACCCGCCGGGAGAAGTATGCTACGCTTCCGCGCTGGAGACCACCATGACCGATTGCCTCAGACGCCTGTATATTGAAGCCACCTCGCAGTGCAACCTGCGCTGCCGCATGTGCTTCCGCAACAGCTGGATCGATGAACAGCCCGGCCATATGCGCCAGGAGACCTTTGACAGCATTCTTTCTCATCTGCCGCCAAGCGTGGAAACCCTTTTTTTCGGCGGCATGGGCGAACCACTCTTTCATCCGCACATTGTGGATATGGTACGCGCTGCCCATGCCACAGGGCGCCGTGTGGAACTGCTGAGCAACGGCACTCTGCTGGATGACGCCTGCTCCGCCGCCCTGCTGGATGCCGGCCTGGACATGCTGTGGCTGTCCATTGATTCGCTGGAAGACGATGCCTACGGGGATATCCGCCGCAACAGCACCCTGCCGCTGATCAGGCAGCATATGGCGCAGTTCAACGAACGGCGCTTTCGCCTGCCGCGCCCGGTGCAGCTGGGCATGGCCTTTGTGGCCATGAAAAGCAATGTGCGCGATCTGGCCCGTCTGCCCTATTTTGCCAGCTTCTACCGGATCAACGACGTCCGCATCTCCAACGTCATTCCCACGGATGCCCGCACTGCCGACGAGCTGCTGTACAAAAACGTGGTGGACTGGGACCTGGGCGGACAGGCGCCGCTGCCCACCTCGCCGCGCATTCACGTGCCGCTCATGGACTGGCTGGACGAGGATGTGTCGCACGGCATGGCCGGCCTGTGCAGTTCCGGCATGTGTGATGTTTTCCTTTCCGGCCAGCGCCTGCAACGCCAGGCCCGCCACTGCCGCTTCATTGACGAGGGCATGGCCTTTGTGCGCCATGACGGCCTGGTCAGCCCCTGCATGCCCCTGCTGCGCAATTCCACCCTGTACTGGGCCGGCAAGACGCGCCATGTGGCGCATCACTTTTTCGGCAATGTCCTGGAACAGCCCCTGGACCGCATATGGAACGGGCAGGACTATGCCGCCTTCCGCCAGCGGGTCCGCCATTTTGAATTTTCCCCCTGCTGCCGCTGTAGCCAGTGCGAAAACTGGGAACAAGGCCGCGAGGACTGCTACGGCAATACGGCCCCCACCTGCGGCGCCTGCCTCTGGTCCGAGGGGGTCATCAGCTGTCCCTGAGGCGACCATCCGCCCGTACTGCACCTTTTTATGGAGGAACTCATGCTTCCCGCACTGCATATTGCCCCAGAAATCCTGTCCCGGTGGCCGCAAAGCCGTCTGGGCTGCCTTGTGCACGAGGTTCAGGTGGAAGAATCCCGCGCCGATGCCCAGAACTATCTGTCCGAAATCCTGGCGCCCATGCTGCAACGCCTGCTGCAGGATACGCCCCTGGCCAGCATTCCCAACCTGAGCGAGTCTCGCGCCGCCTACAAGGCCTTTGGCAGGGACCCCGGCCGCTACCGCATCTCCTCCGAGGCCCTCTACCGCCGCATCCGGCAGGGCAAGGCCCTGTACCGCATCAACAGCGTGGTGGATGCCAACAATCTGGCCTCGCTGGAAACGGGCTTTTCCGTGGGGTCCTACGACCTTTCCCAGGTGGGCAGCGACATCCTTCTGCGTCTGGGCCAGGCCGGGGAAGTATACCGGGGCATCGGCAAGGAGGACCTGCCGCTGGAAAATCTGCCTCTGCTCTGCGATGCGCAGGGGCCGTTCGGCGGCGCCACCAGCGATTCCACCCGCGCCATGATCCGGCCGGAAACCACCACCTGCCTGACGGTGATCTACGGCTTTTCCTCCCTCGACGCCCTGGACAGGGCCATGCAGACCACGGCCCGCCTCTTTGCGGACTTCACGCAAAGCCGCCCGCTCACCGCGCCCTTTGTGGTGCCGCCGTCCCCGGCAGCATGAGGCGCCCGGCTGTTCTCCGCTGCCTGCGGCCAGCGCACACAGCAAACACAAGGGCCGGCAGACACGTCCGTGCCTGCCGGCCCTTGTGCAAACAGCGCAGAAAACAGGCTAACCGCCCAGATAGGCATGCTGCACGCTGGGGTCTGCCAGCAGGTTTGCCGCCGTATCGTGCATGACCACATTGCCCACTTCCAGCACGTAGCCGCGCGTGGCCAGCTTGAGCGCGGCGCGGGCATTCTGCTCCACCAGCAGCACGGTGACGCCGCGCCGGCTGATGGTGCGCACGGTCTCGAAGATGGAGCGGACCAGAAGCGGCGCCAGGCCCAGCGACGGTTCGTCAAGCAGCAGCAGGCGCGGTTCGGCCATGAGGGCACGCCCGATGGCCAGCATCTGCTGCTCGCCCCCGGAAAGGGTGCCGGCCAGCTGTTCGCGGCGCTCGAAAAGGCGGGGAAACAGCTCAAAAATCCAGTCAAGGGTCTGCTGGGAGCGGGCCGCATCGCGCACGGAAAAGGCCCCCAGGTGCAGATTTTCCAGCACGGTCATGGTCCCGAAAACACGGCGCCCTTCCGGAGACTGGGCCACGCCGTGGCGCACCACGTCATGGCTGGGCACCTTGAGCAGCGACTTGCCGTCCAGCAGCACATCGCCGCCACAGGGTCGCACCAGGCCGCTGATGGTGAGCAGGGTCGTGCTCTTGCCCGCCCCGTTGGCGCCCAGCAGCGTCACGATCTCGCCCTCGTCCACATGCAGATTAATGCCGTGCAGGGCCTCCACATTGCCGTAGCGGACCCGAATGTCCTTCAGCTCAAGCATGGCCATGCCTAGACCTCCGTATCCGCGCCGAGATAGGCCTCAATGACGGCCGGATTGCTCCGCACCTCTTCCGGTGCCCCCTGGGCAATGAGGGTCCCGTTTTCCAGCACTACCAGCTTTTCGCAAATGCGCATGACCAGACGCATGTCATGCTCGATGAGCAGCACGGTGATTCCCCTGTCGCGGATGGCACCGATAAGATCAATGAGGGCCACGGTTTCCTGATCGTTCATGCCGCCCGCCGGTTCGTCCAGGATGAGCAGCCGCGGGTCCGAGGCCAGCGCACGGGCAATTTCCAGCAGGCGCTGATTGCCGTAGGACAGGCTGGAAGCCGCCTCGGCATGGTGGTCTGCCAGGCCCACAAAGGCCAGTTCCTGCATGCAGCGGGCCACGGCTTCCCGTTCTTCCCGGCGCTGGGACGGCGTGTGCAGCATGGAGGCCAGCAGCCCGGCCCGCAGACGGCAATGGCGGCCGGAAAGCACATTTTCCAGTACGGGCAGACGCCCGAACAGGCGGATGCTCTGAAAGGTGCGGGCGATGCCGCGCTCCACCAGCCGATGCGGGCGCAGGCCCGTCACGTCCTCGCCGGCAAAGAGAATATGCCCGTGCTCCGGGCGGTAGTTGCCGGTGATGCAGTTGAATACCGTGGTCTTGCCTGCGCCATTGGGACCGATAAGGCCCACCACGCTGCCCTCTTCCACGGAAAAGGACACTTCGCTCAGGGCAATGAGGCCGCCAAAAATCTTGCTGACCTCGTGCAGTTCCAGAAGGTTCATGCCCTACCTCCGCCGGTTCCGTCTGTCGCGCCCTCCGCCCTGGTGGTCACGGCGTAGCGGCGTGCCCGCGGCGGCATGAGGCCCTGCGGCCGCCAGATCATCATGAGCATCATGGCCAGGCCGAAAATGAGCATGCGGGCATTGGAAAATTCGCGCAGCAGTTCCGGCAGGCCAATGAACAGAAAGGCGCTGACCAGTACCCCCAGCATGCTGCCGCCGGACAGGATCACCACGGCAAAAATGATGACCGATTCCATGAAATTGAAGGATTCCGGCGTGATGGTGGTCATCTGTGCGGCATAGACCGTACCGGCCATGCCCGCCCAGAAGGCGCCCAGCACAAAGGCCATGAGCTTGTAGCTGGTCACATCGATGCCGCAGCCTTCCGCCGCAATGTCATCTTCCTTGATGCAGTTCAGGGCGCGCCCAATGCGCGAACGCCACAGACCGTAGAACAGCAGCAGGCTGATGCCCACCATGCCCCAGACCAGATAGTAGAAATGCACGGTCTTGACGATCTTGAAGCCAAAGAACTGCGGACGGGCAATGCCGAACAGGCCGTTGGAACCGCCTGTATAGCCCCCCACGTCATTGAGCAGGGCAATGCGCACGATTTCCACAATACCGATGGTGACAATAAGCAGATAGTCGCCACGCAGATGGATGATGGGCCGGGCCACCAGCAGGGCAAAGAGGGCCGAGGCCGCACCGGCCACGGGCATGGTGGCAAAGATGGGCCACTGAAACAGGGTATTGAGAATGGCGGTCACATAGGCGCCCACGGCATAGAAGGCCGCATGCCCCATGTGAAAGATGCCCGCCTGGCCCAGAATGACGTTGAGAGACAGCCCCAGCAGGGCATACAGGCCGACGCTCACGCAGACGGAAACCCAGTAGGACCCCGCAACAAGCGGCAGCAGCAGGATGACCGCGCCCAGCAGCACGGCAGCAAGGGTGCGCATGCTCATAGCTTGTCCGCCGTTCGTTCGCCCAGGATGCCCGTGGGACGGATGATCAGAATGAGAATGAGTACCAGGAAGGCAATGGCATCCTTCCAGGCAATGGCCACATAACCGGCCGCCAGGGCCTCGATGACACCCAGCAGCAGACCGCCCAGCATGGCGCCGGGAATGTTGCCGATGCCGCCCAGGATGGCCGCCGTAAAGGCCTTGAGGCCGTAGGACCAGCCCATGGTGAAGTCGATCTGCCCGTAGTAGATGCCCACCATGAGGCCGGCCGCGCCGCCCAGCCCGGGACCGATGAAGAAGACCAGCGAAATGACCCTGTCCACATTGATGCCCATGAGCCGGGCCGCCCCCTGGTCAATGGCCACGGCCCGGATGGCAGCGCCGGTCCGGGTGCGCTGGATGAAGGCCCACAGGGCCAGCATAAGCAGCACGCTGGCGCTGATGACCATAAGACGTACACCGGGCACATCCAGGCCGAAGAGATTCACCGTGAAGTCCGGCCGCAGAAAATCCGGGTACACATAGAAGCGCGCCCCGTAAATGAGCATGACCGCATTCTGGAAAAAGATGGAGGCCCCCAGGGCCGATACCACGGCGGACAGCCGGTTGGCCTTGCGCAGCGGACGATATGCCGCGCGCTCCAGCAGGCAGCCGATAAGCGCCACAAGAATGGACACCATGACAAAAACCACCAGCACCGACGCCACCGGTCCCAGCAGTCCCGCAAGATTGCAGCTTACCAGCAGGGTCAGGCCCAGATAGGCACCGATGGTAAACAGGTCGCCGTGGGCAAAATTGATGAGCTTGAGCACGCCGTAGACCATGGTATAGCCCAGCGCCACCAGCGCGTAGATGCCACCCACGGCCAGGCCGTTCAACAGCTGCTGAAAAAATTGTTCCATACGCATGTTCCGCGCCGCGCGGCATCCCGCAGGGGATATCGCGCGGCGCGTTGTTTTCCTGGTTGGAATTCAGGGCAGCCCCGGGCGGCATGCGCACCGGGCTGCCTCACCAGCGGTCGTCCTACTTGCCCTGCAGGACGAACTTGCCCTGGGCATCCACCACATAGGTGCGGTAGAATTCGCCCACCCGGTCGCCCTTTTCGTCAAAGCCCAGACGGCCGGTAAGGCCGGGCATGTCCTTGAGCTGCTTGAGCCAGGCGGCCATGTCCTCGGACTCCACCTTGCCGTTCTTCAGCGCCGCCTCGATGACCTTGTAGGCGTCGCCGGCCACCACCGCCCACACGGAAACGGGCGCCGTCTTGTAGCGGGCCTTGAAGGCTTCCAGGAAGCTCTTGGCTTCCGGCGTGTCCATGTCCTGCGGCAGCGGCGGGCTGATGAAGAAGTAGCCGGCAGCGGCATCGGCGCCGGCAATCTTCACCAGGTCCTGATGGTTGGCGGCATCACCGCCCATCATGGGCACGTTCCAGCCCATCTCCTTCTTCTGGCGCAGCAGCATGCCCGTTTCGGGATAGTAGCCCGTGAAGAAGATCAGGTCGGGATTGGCGGCCTTCAGCTTGGTCAGAATGGCCGTATAGTCCCGTTCGCCGGGAGTCAGGGCATCATAGAACACGATGTCCACATTGGACTTTTCCAGGGCCTTGCGGCTTTCGTCGGCCAGGCCCTTGGCGTAGGACGACTTGTCGTGCAGCAGGGCCACCTTCTTGTAGCCGCCCTTGATGATGGCGGCAGCAGCGGCCGCCCCCTGTGCATCGTCACGCGGACAGGTGCGGAAGAAAAGGGGCAGGCCCTTTTCCGTCAGGCGCACGCTGGTGGAACCGGTGCCCACCTGCACCAGCTCGGCCTCGGCCACAATATTTTGCGTGGCTTCGGTCACGGCAGAACCGTAGGTGCCGATGATGGCCACCACTTCGGCGCCCACCAGCTTCTGGGCTGCCAGGGCCGCCGTGCGCGGATCGCCCGCGTCATCTTCCACCACCAGTTCCACTTTCTTGCCGTTGATGCCGCCCTGGGCATTGGTTTCATCCACCAGCAGGCTCACGATATTCTTCATGTCCTGCCCTTCGGAAGCCCATTTGCCCGTCAGGGGGCACATAAGGCCGATCTTGATGCTGCCGCCGGCCAGCGCCAGTGCGGGCGTCAGCAGGCAGAGCGCCACCGCAACAAGCGCACGTCTCCAGATGCTCATGAAAAACTCCCCGAAATGAGAAAACGTTACAGACAGACGGCAAGAGTAGCCTAAAAATCTCCAAAGGAAAAGCCCGGCAGCGGGAACTTTTCCCGCTTGTCCCCGGGCCGCTCCGGCCTCCTCCGGCGTGCGGCCGGCGCCGCACAGCGCAGACGCCACCCGCCGCCCCCCAGCGGCAGGACGCATGACCATGCCCGCCACGCGGGCCGGGCCACGGGTCCTGCCCCTAGAAACTGCGGTAGGAGGCCATGGCCAGCAGGGTATCGGTCAGCATGCGGTCAAAGCGCCCCATGACGGCAGCCGTCTCCGCGCCGGCGCGAATGGCCATTTCCAGTTCAAAGGCTGCCGAGGCCAGCGGCCTGGCCCCCAGCTGTACGGCCTGGCCCCGCAGCTCGTGCACCAGATGCCGCGCCGTTTCGTCCTCATGCTTGCGCAGCGCGCCCGCTACCTGCACGGCCGCTTCCCGCTGCTCCAGCATGAACTGCCCCAGCTGCCTGCGATACAGGGCTTCATCGCCGTCCAGCCGGGCAAGGCCCTCCTTCCAGTCCAGATAAGATGATCCCATACCTGTTCCTCCTGCGGCAATGGCCGCAATTCTCCCTCAGTGAAGCCGGCGTTTCCCTGCCGGCCATATTCGTAACTGCCGGGCGCGCTGCCGCCTTCGGCCGTACCCGTGCCCTCCGGTGCTAGATGCACAATGCCTCGGGCAACAGGCTCCAGTGCGCTGCCATGCCGCGTTCCAGCCTGCCCAGGGCGGGCATTTGCAGGGCGGCGGCGCCATTGACGGTCAGCAGGCGCAGCAGCACCTCCGGCGGCACATCGAAATGCTCGCGCAAAAACAGGGCTTCCTGCCGCACATCCAGGTCCGTATTGGACGACAGACCATCCGTGCCCAGGCATAGCAGCACGCCGCTTTCCATGGCCTGGCGCAGGGGCGGCAGGCCCACGCCAAGATGGGCATTGGAACGCGGGCACAGGCAGAGCGCGCTGCCGCTGGCCGCCAGTACGGCAAGCTCGCGGGCATCAAGCTGTGTGCCGTGCACCGCCAGCGTCCCCTGACCAGGCAGCCCCAGTTTCACGGCCAGCGCCAGAGGCCGCAGGCCCGGCGCGCGCCAGCCCGCCGGCAGCACCACCCCGTCATAAAACTCCTTGAGCGGTCCCCGGCCGTCCAGCAGCAGCTCCGTTTCGTCAGGGGACTCCGCCAGGTGCAGGGCAAAAACCCGGCCCTGTTCACGGCACCAGCGCCGGGCATCCTGCAGAATTTCCGGCGCAGTGGAATAGAGCGCATGTCCCGCCGGGGCACAGCGCGCCTCCAGCGGCGCCACCAGATCGCCGCCGGGCTGTCCGGGGGTCGGCCCCTCGGCCTCAAGGGCGGCACGGCACGCCGGCGGCCACGGACGCCGCGCATCCACAAAGGGCGCCGCCATGCCGAACCATTCGCAGAAATGGCTTATGCCCAGCCCGGCAGCCCTGGCCGCCTGCTCCACCAGCAGCAGACCGGCACCGGCATAGTCGCCCACATGGGCCGTACCGGCCTCCCGCATGGCCGCGCAGGCCGCGTTCACGGCGTCCTGGGAAAAGTCCTCGTGCAGCAGCGGCACCAGGCTGCGCAGCCAGGCCGTGAAGCCCTCGCCCCAGCGGGTGCGCCCGGCCACATGGGACAGCTGAAGATGACAGTGGGCATTGATCAGCCCCGGCGCCAGACAGACCTCCCCCAGGTCCCGGACCTGGCTGCCGGCAGGCAGCGAAACGCTGCCCCAGCGGCCGGCCTCCAGCACCTGACCATCCGCACAGAGCAGCACGGCATCGTCCACCCGGCGCAGGGGGGCAAAGAGCTGCGGCTCGCCCCGGGCAGGCTGTTCCCCCGCCAGGGGAATCATGGTGCGCGCGCGATAGGCAATGATGTCGGCCATGGGCGCTCCTAGCGGTCACGGCGGGCAAACTGGCCGCCGGAAACATAGAAGGTATTTTCCACAATGAAGAGCGCCCCGGGGTCGATGCTGAACACCAGATTTTCCAGACGCTTGAGCACCACGTTATTGGTCACGGTAAGCAGAATGTCGCGGTCCGTGCCGGAATAGGCCCCCTTGCCGCGCATGAGCGTCACGCCAAAACGCTCCGACAGCAGGATGGCCTCGCTGATGGCCTCGCCCATGGGCGAGATGATGAGCACCATCTTGCGCCGGTTGAACATGCCCAGCACATATTCCAGCGTATTGGCCGAAATGAACATCATGAGCAGCGAGGCCACGATGAGGTCCAGATTGAGGCTGAAGGAGGCCAGCAGATAGACGCAGGCATTGACGGCAAAGGAAAACTGCCCGATGGGAATGTTCCAGTGCTGCTTGAGCACCACGGCCACAATGTCCGTGCCGCCGCTGCTGCCCATGGTGCGCAGCATGATGCCCGCACCGGCGCCGTGCAGCACCCCGGCAATGACCGCCGCGTAGACCTCGGTCTGAAGGGGCAGCTGCACCGTGATGAACGAACCGAAAAGCGTAATGCAGATGGTGCCATAGGCCGTGTACAGCAGAAAGCGCCGCCCCACGAAAAACCAGCCCCACACCCAGATGGGGATGGACAGCAGCAGATACCAGACCAGCAGGTCCAGCAGGCCCGTCCAGTGCCAGACAAGATAAGACAGGCCCAGCATGCCCCCGGCCACAAAGTTGTGCGGGGTGGCCACGGTCTGCATGCACAGGGCCATGAGAAAGGCCCCCACCGTCAGCCAGAGCAGGTTCCACCACACGGACTCGGCCAGGCGGCGATTGTAGGTTTGCAGAAGTTTCATGCAGGCTCTCCAGAGGTTGCGGCCAGCGCACACGGGCAGAACCCGCACCATGGCCGTTTTTCCCTGCCGGGGAAGGCGCAGGCGCCTGCCCCGTGCGGGCGGAAGGCATCCGCCGTTCCTGCGGCAGACGGGGCAACAGCGCCGCACGGCCGCAGACATGCGGCCTGACCCTAGTAAATGGGCGTGCCAGCGTCAACCCGGCTTTTTTTGCTTTACAAAGCCGGTTGCCGGGACTAGCCTGACGCTCATGAACCGTCATGCCGTACGCCCCAGCCGACACCGCCTTTTTGCGCCCGTCATCCGGGACGCACGGCCCTTTTGTTTTTTCCCCGCTTTCAGCGGGGATTTTTTTGACCTCAGCCCCCGACAGCCATGAACGTCACAGACAATCGCTATCAGTGGAAGCACAAGGACCTGCTGGACATTGCCCAGCTCAGCCGCGACGACGTGCGCCATATCCTCGACGTGGCCGCCAGCTTCGAGGAGATCAACCGCCGTCCGGTCAAGAAGGTGCCCACCCTCAAGGGCAAAACCGTGGTGCTCTTCTTTGCCGAAAACAGCACCCGCACCAAGACCTCCTTTGACGTGGCAGGCAAGCGCCTCTCCGCCGACACCTACTCCCTGGCCAAGAGCGGGTCCAGCATCAACAAGGGCGAAAGCCTCAAGGATACGGCCCTGACCCTGCAGGCCATGCGGCCGGATGTCATTGTCATCCGGCATTCCAGCAGCGGCGCGGCGCAGTTCCTGGCCGATCTGCTGCCGTGCAGCATCGTCAATGGCGGCGACGGCTGGCATGCCCACCCCACACAGGCCCTGCTGGACAGCTTTACCCTGCGCAGCGTGTGGGGCAGCGACTTTGCCGGGCGCACGCTGACCATCCTTGGCGACATTGCCCACAGCCGCGTGGCCCGCTCCAATGTCCATCTGCTGACCATGCTGGGCGTGAAGGTGCGCCTGTGCGGTCCGCGCACCCTTCTGCCGGCCGGCGTGCACAACTGGCCCGTGGACATCTTTACCGATCCTGAGCGTGCCCTGCGGGACAGCGATGCCGTCATGTGCCTGCGCCTCCAGCTGGAGCGGCAGCAGGCCGGCCTGCTGCCGGACCTTACCGAATATTCCCGCCGCTTCTGCCTGACCCCCGCCCGCCTGGCCCTGGCCCGCCCCGGCGCGCCGGTGCTGCATCCCGGCCCCATGAACCGCGGCCTGGAAATTTCCGATGCCGTGGCCGATGGCCCGCAAAGCCGCGTGCTGGATCAGGTATCCTCCGGCGTGGCAACCCGCATGGCTGTGCTCTATCTTCTGGCCACCCGCAACGAGGGGGCCGCCACCCCCCATGAAGGAGGCTGCTAAATGACCCTCTGCATCAAGAACGCCCGCCATCTTGACGCCCCCGTGGACCTGCTTGTCCGGGACGGCAGGGTGGTCACCATGACACCGGCCGGCCATCATGCCGCCCCGGAAGGCAGCGAAATCGTCCAGGCCGACGGCCTGCTGCTCATGCCCAGCCTCATTGACGTGCATGCCCACTTCCGCGATCCCGGTCTGGAATACAAGGAAGACATTGTCACCGGCCTCACGGCCGCCGCCCGCGGCGGCTTTGGCACGGTCATGTGCATGGCCAATACCCGGCCCGTCAACGACACGGCCAGCGTTACCCGCTATATGCTCGAAAAGGCCCGGACAGCCTATCCGCACGGTCCCCGCCTCGTCCCCGTGGCCGCCGCCACCGTGGGCCTTGCCGGAAAGGAAATGGCTCCCCTGGGCGAACTGAAGGACGCCGGCTGCGTGGCCGTTTCCAATGACGGCTGCCCCGTCACCAGCGCGGAAATGATGCGCCGCATCATGGAATACGCCGCCGACCTGGGCATGATCGTCATGGATCACTGTGAAGACCCCGACCTGGCCCGCGGCTGGGTCATGAACGAAGGCCCCCTCAGCGGCGAACTGGGCGTTAAGGGCCAGCCCCCGGTGGGCGAGGCCATGCAGGTGGCCCGCGACATCATGCTGGCCGAGTATCTGAACATTCCGGTGCACATTGCCCACGTTTCGGCGGCCCTGTCCGTGGACATGCTGCGCTGGGGCAAGGCCAGGGGCGTCCGGGTCACGGCGGAAACCTGCCCGCACTACCTGACCCTGGATGAAAGCGCCCTGGCCGGCTACAACAGCAATGCCAAGGTCAGCCCGCCCCTGCGCCGCCCCGAAGACCGCGAGGCGCTGCGCCAGGCCGTGAAGGACGGCACCCTGGACATCCTGAGCACGGACCACGCCCCCCACGCCCTGCATGAAAAACAGCATCCCCTGGATGAAGCGCCCAAGGGCTTTACCGGTCTGGACCTGGCCCTGCCCCTGACCTGGGACCTGGTGCGCCAGGGCATTCTGGACGAGGCCACCCTGCACGACCGCTGGTGCTACGCCCCGGCGCGCATCTTCGGCCTGCCCTGCAATCACTTTGAACCCGGCGATCCGGCGGACTTCTTCCTGTTCGACCCTGACCAGCGCTGGACCGTCAGCCCGGAAAGCCTGTATTCCAAGAGCGCCAACACGCCCTTCCTGGGGCAGGAAATGCGGGGCCGCGTGCGCCATCACTGGTGCGCCGGCGTCCAGCTTTTCTAGCGTTTCGAACGAGCATTACGGCACAGGGGAAGGCCGGCGTCAGCATAACCGCTGCGGGCAAAATGCCCGTATCGGCTGACCCGCCTTCCCCGTGTTCTTTCCGCCTTCCGTGCCCTGCCCCGCCGGCTTCCGGGTCAGGCTCTGATCCGGCATTCGTGGCGCATATCGCATGCGGCCCATCCTCTTGCGTCTTTTTTCACCACACATACCATTTCCTTCCCGAAACCGACCGGGATCATGCCTGTCTGCCCCGGAGGGCCTGGCCGGCCACCCGCGCGTTTCTGCCACACCGTGCCGCTGACCTGTGCGGCGCGTCCTGTCCCGGCGGAGCATACGGCCGCAGGCACCGGCGCAGGAAAATTCCGGGAGACTTCGGGCAAAAAGAGGATGACTTTGCCAGCGACTGGCCGTACAGTGCGGCCGTGACATCGCTTTTGTGCACATTCTTCACAAATGGCGTCTGTCCCCTCACCTTCAACCGCCCTGCCAAGGAGCCTGCCATGCCCGCACAGCTGAAAGACCCCAGCCTTTTCCGTCAGCACGCCTGCATCAACGGCCAGTGGTGCCATGCCGCCGACGGTGCCGTCATTTCCGTAAGCAATCCGGCCACCGGCGAAACGCTGGGCACCGTGCCGCGCTGCACGGCCGAGGATGCCCGCACTGCCATTGCCGCCGCCCAGGCCGCCTTTGCCACCTGGCGCAAGGTTCCCCTGCAGGAGCGCGGTGCCGCCCTGCGCCGCTGGGGACAGCTCATCGAGGAGCACATCGACGACCTCAGCCGCATTCTGACCCTGGAACAGGGCAAACCGCTGGCCGAAGCCCGGGGCGAAATCCTCCAGGGAGCCACCTACTTCCCCTGGTTTGCCGAGGAAATCCGCCGGGCCTACGGCGATGTGGTCCCCGCCCCCCGTGCCGGTGTGCGCCCCATCACCCAGAAGCAGCCCGTGGGGGTGGTGGGCGTCATCACGCCCTGGAACTTCCCCTCGTCCATGACCCCGCGCAAGGCCGCTCCGGCCATTGCCGCCGGCTGCACGCTGGTGGTCAAACCGGCCAGCGCCACGCCCTTTTCCGCTCTGGCCCTGGCAGAACTGGCCCTGCGGGCCGGCATTCCGGCCGGGGTATTCAACGTGATCACCGGGGATGCCGCCGTCATCGGCCGGGAAATCACCCAGAGTCCCGTGGTGCGCAAGCTCAGCTTCACCGGCTCCACTGCCGTGGGCAAGCAGCTGGCCGCGGACTGCGCCGCCACCCTCAAGCGCCTGTCGCTGGAACTGGGCGGCAATGCGCCCTTTATTGTCTGCGACGATGCTCCCCTGGACGATGCCGTCACCGCCGCCATGGCCAGCAAGTTCCGCAATGCGGGCCAGACGTGCATCTGCGCCAACCGTTTTCTGGTGCAGCGGGGCATTCATGACGCCTTTGTGGCTGCCCTCCGGGAACGGATACGCGGCCTGCGCGTGGGCAACGGTCTGGAGGCCGGCGTTAGTATGGGGCCGCTCATCAATGCGGCGGCCGTGGAGCACGTGGACGGTCTGGTGCGGGATGCCCTGGACAAGGGCGCCACGCTGCTGGCCGGCGGCAGACGCCACAGCATGGGGCCGCTCTTCTACGAACCGACCCTGCTCACGGGCCTGACCCGCCATATGCGCCTTTTCCACGAAGAAATCTTTGGCCCTGTGGCTGCCGTCATGGCCTTTGATACGGAAGAAGAAGCCCTGGCCCTGGCCAACGACACCTGCTTTGGTCTGGCCTCCTACCTCTGCACCCGCGATCTGGGCCGGGCCTGGCGCATGGCCGAAGGGCTGCAATACGGCATGGTGGGCATCAATGACGTGACCCTGGCCAATGCCGAAACCCCCTTCGGCGGCGTGAAGTTCAGCGGCATGGGCCGGGAAGGCAGCCGCGAAGGTCTCAACGACTATATGGAAACCCACCTCTTCCTCATGGGCGGCATCGACAACTAGCCGCCATGCCTCCGTATCCGCCGGGAAAGGGACGCGCCGTGCCTGCCTTTCCCGGCGGTTTTTGCTGCTGCCGCTTCCGTTCGGGGCACGCGCCCCCGCTGCCGGTCATCCATCCGCGGCATCGGCCGCCGGTACCGCCCGAGGTGCGCCTTCCGGCAGTGCCCGCAGCTTGACAGGATGCGGACAAGGCCGGAAAATCGTCTTCCCTGCTCGACGTTTTCCGGAGGTAGCCATGTCTATTCGTCAGCCCATTGCCGCCGGGCGCTTTTATCCCGCCGCGCCCGAAGACCTGCGCCACAACATCCAGGCCTTTCTGGATGCCGGCGCCGCACGCCATCCGCAGCCGGCCGCGCCCCTGCATCCCGTCGCCCTCATGCTGCCCCATGCAGGGCATGTCTACTGCGGGCATGTCATCGGCGCCACCCTGGCCGGCGTGATCCTGCCGCAGACCCTTATCCTGCTCTGCCCCAATCACACCGGCATGGGCCGGCCCCTGGCCGTCTGGCCGGAAGGGGCATGGCAGACCCCGCTGGGCCAGGTGCCGGTGGACAGCGGCATGGTGGATGACCTCTGTTCCGCGGCCTCCTCCTTTCAGCGTGATGAGCTGGCCCACTGGCAGGAGCACGCCCTGGAAGTCATCCTGCCCTTTCTTCAGGTGAGCCAGCATCAGGAATTCCGCGTGGTTCCCATCTGCGTGGGCACACGGGAACCGCAGCTGCTGGCCGAAGCCGGCCGGGAACTGGCCCGTGTGCTGCGTGCCCTGCCCACCGGAGAAGACGACCTGCCGGTGGGCATCATCGTCAGTTCCGACATGAACCACTATGAAGACGCCCGGCTCACGGAACAGAAGGACCGCATGGCCCTGGCCCATGTGCTGGCCTGCGACCCGGAAGGTCTGCTGCGCACCACGGGGCACGAACACATCAGCATGTGCGGCGCTGCCCCCCTGGCTCTGGCCATGCATGCCCTGCGCCACCTGACCGGCAAGCATCCGCCCAGGGCCGAACTGGTGCTGCACGATACGTCCGGCAGCATTTCCGGCGACATGACGCACGTGGTGGGCTATGCCGGCGTACGCTTTTTCCTGCCATAGGCGCTGCCGGTGGTATTCCCGGCGCATGACAACCCGGACTTCACGCACCGCCGCAGCCCGCGAGGACGACGCGCCCGGCTGACAGTGGGCAACAGGGCAGCGCCCCGTCCGCCACGCTCCCCCCAATGCGCAGGATAGCGGCAGCGGCCTGGCGGCAAAAAACGCCCCTCCATGCTGACGGCGCTTTCCGCTCTCCGCCGATCTGGCGGCTGTGGGAACAGTCTCTGATAGCCGGGACCGGCTGGAAGCCGGCAGCGCATGGCCTGTCCGGGGCACGGTACCATGAGGCCCCGCAACGCCACTGCGCCGCGGGGCCTCAAAACGGTCACTGCCGAGACGGAGGAAAAGGGGAGACGGGAGCCTGCGCCCCCGGCCTACAGATAACGATCGGGCTTTTGCAGGTAGTTCTGCACAAAGTCCGTCACGCCATCTTCCAGCGATGTCAGCTGAAGGGGGCAGCCTACCTTCTGCAACCAGTTCATGTCGGCCTGGGTATAATTCTGGTAGATATCGCGCAGGAAGCCGGGCATGTCCACATAGGTGATGCGGCAGCTGCGCTGCATGGCCGCAAAGACGGCACGGCCCAGCTCGTTGAAGCTGCGGGCCTGCCCGGACCCCATATTGCGGATGCCGTTGACATGGGCATGTTCCAGCAGCCAGCCCATGAGGGCCACGCAGTCCTTGACGTACACAAAATCGCGCTTCTGCTCGCCATCGGCAAGACCGGGACGGGTGGAACGGAACAGCTCGATATCGCCGTGCCGCATGATCTGGCTGTAGGCCTTGCAGACCACGCTACGCATCTCGCCCTTGTGATATTCGTTGGGGCCGTAGACATTGAAGAACTTGAGGCTGACCACCTCCTTGTCCAGGCCCTGCCGCCGCAGCCAGAGGTCAAAGAGGTGCTTGGAATAGCCAAAAAGGCTCAGGGGGCGCAGGCGTGGCAGCAGATCGGGATCATCGCTGAAGCCCAGTTCTCCGTCGCCGTAGGTGGTGGCGGAGCTGGAATGGATGAAGCGTGCGCCCTTGTCCAGGGCAAAACGGCAGAGATCGCGACTGTACTGGAAATTGTTTTCCATGAGAAAGTCGCCGTCCACCTCCGTGGTATCGGAGCAGGCGCCCAGATGGATGATGGCATCGATTTTCCAGGGCAGGGCATCGCGTTGCATGAGGTCATGAAAGCGTGTGCGGTGCATATAGTCCGCATAGGTATGCTTGGCGAGATTCCGCCACTTCTCGTCCCTGCCCAGGTGGTCCACCACCACCACGTCCTCAATCCCCATGGTGTTGAGCTGCCACAGCATGGCGCTGCCGATAAAGCCGGCGCCTCCGGTAACAATATACATGGCAAACCTCCCCGCGCCTGGGCGCATCCTGTGTTGTGCTATCTTTCTATAGGCTGTCCGCCCGGCCAGCGCAAGCCACCCTCCGGCCTTTCCGGCAGGCACGATTTTTTGCCCTGCCGGGCTGGACAGCGCCCTGCAAGTTTGCGACTATGCCCCCATTCAGGAAACAGACGGCAGGCCCGCCCTGCCTTGCGCCGTCCGGCCCGCCCCTGTGCGGCGGCTGCCGGACGCTTTGGCGCTTTTGTCGCAGCAACGCGCCCCTGTGGCGCACGGTTATCTTTGGGGAAAAACATGCTCCAGATTCGCGATTTGCATGTTTCGGTGCAGGGTACACCCGTTCTGCACGGCATAGACCTGACCATCGAATCCGGCGAAACCTTTATCCTCTTCGGTCCCAACGGCTCGGGCAAAACCACCCTGCTCATGACCATCATGGGCTTTTCCGGCTACCAGGTCACCCGCGGCAGCATTGTCTTCAATGGCAAGGACATTACGCACGCGCCCATGTACGAGCGTGCCCGCCTGGGCATCGGCATGTCCTTTCAGCGGCCGCCGACCATTCACGGCCTGCCCACCCGGCGCATGGTGGAACTCTGCGGCCGTGGCCGGGACATGAACATTACGGAAATGGCCCGCCGTGTCCATTTCGACACCTTTCTTGACCGCGATGTCAATGCCGGCTTCTCCGGCGGCGAAATCAAGCGCTCGGAGCTGCTGCAGCTCATGGCCCAGCAGCCCAACCTGCTGCTGTTTGACGAGCCGGAATCCGGGGTGGACCTGGAAAACATGGCCCTTGTGGGCCATACCGTACGCCAGCTTCTGGACGGCGTGCCGGCCTGCTGTACCGCCACCCTGCGCCAGCAGGGGCGCAACCGCTCCACCAGCGGTCTCATCATCACCCACACCGGGCACATTCTGGAATACGTCAATGCCGACCGCGGACAGGTCATGTATCACGGCAAGCTCTGCTGCGAAGCCCGCCCGCGGGTCATTCTGGACCACATCGCCCAGCACGGCTATCAGGAATGCCTGCGCTGTCTGGCAGGTGACAGCTACGGCAAGATCATGGAGGCTCCGCTGAGATGAGCACAGTTGACCTTTCCCGCTTCAATTTCACCGGCGGTGAAAATGCCGCCCCCATCGAAGATCTGACCGTTCTGCCCCTTCAGGACCGCCAGCGCCTGGTGCTGGCCGGCATCGATGTGCAGGACAATCACGTCAGCGGTACCTTTATGCAGCTCAACCACGCTGACGTGCACTGCGGCACCAAGCATCCTGGCCTGGAACTGCTGGACATCCGCCAGGCCCTCAAGAAATACGACGGCCTGCCGCAGCACTACTGGAAGCTGCTGGATCCCAACAAGGACGAAATCACCCGCATGACCTACGAGCACTGCAACGGCGGCTATTTCATGCGGGTGGCCAAGGGGGTCAAGCTCACGGAGCCGGTGCAGTCCTGCATGTTCATCAAGGGCCGCAATGCCGGGCAGAGCATCCACAATGTGGTCATTGTGGAAGAAGGCGCGGAACTGAGCGTGCTGGGCGGCTGCGCCACGGCCCATGACGCGGAACACTCGGCCCATCTGGGCATTACCGAATACTACGTGGAAAAGGGCGGCAAGCTGACCTTCACCATGATCCACAACTGGGGCGAAAGCGTCACCGTGCGGCCGCGCTCCGCCGGCATCGTGGCGGCCGGGGGCGTTTTCCAGAACAATTACATTCTGCTCAAGCCCGTGGGCAATCTCCAGATGTATCCCGGCATCAAGCTGGCCGGCGAAGGCGCCGTGGCCCGCTTTGATTCGGTCATTGTGGCGCCCGCCGGCTCCCACGTGGACAGCGGCAACCGCATCGACCTGGATGCCCCCCATACCCGCGGGGAGATCATCTCCCGTGCGGTCACCACGGGCGGCACCATCATCAACCGCGGCTTCCTGGGGGCCTCGTCCACGCCGGTAAAGGGGCACCTGGAATGCAAGGGCCTTATCCTCGGCAATGGCCGCATGCACGCCATCCCGGAACTGGACAGCAATCAGGATGGCGTGGAACTGTCCCATGAAGCCGCTGTGGGCAAGATCGCCCAGGAAGAGATCGAATACCTCATGGCGCGCGGCCTGGATGAGGATGAAGCCACGGCCACCATCGTGCGGGGCTTCCTCAATGTGGACATCATGGGCCTGCCCGCGCCCCTGAAAAAGGCCATGGACGACCAGATACGCCTGCTCCAGTGCGGTCACGCCATGTAGCCCGTCTTGCCCGCACACCATGCCAGACATCACGGCCGGTTTCCCTGCGGAACCGGCCGTTTTTTTACCTTCGTGCTTCCGCCGGAGAGACCTTGACCGCCCCGCGCCTTGCCGCTATAGTCCGCTGCGTGGGCCTATAGCTCAGTTGGTAGAGCCTCCGGCTCATAACCGGCAGGTCCCAGGTTCGAGGCCTGGTGGGCCCACCACACAAGCATCATGCGGTCAGCAGGAAAGAGCTGGCCGCTTTTTTTGTGCGCAGCATGGTTCCCCTTATGACTGCTGCCGGGGAAAACGCAAGCCACGCAGCACCGATGCCCGCGCCCATGCCCGTCTGCCGACAGGGTACGGGATGCGCCTCTTTGAGGATTTCTGTTTTCCGTTTGAGGGATTTCTGTTTTTCCGCCTGGCCAGACGTGCCGCGGCCCCGCCGGGGACAGTTTTCTGTCAGCCCTGGAACAGGCCCGGAATGGGAAAACCAAGGGAACAGGGCGTCATCTGCGCGGAAAAACGGCCACCACAGGCAGGCGAGAACCTCTGCCCCTCGCCGCGCGATCCACCACGGGCAGGTAACAAACAGCCGTGCCCCGACAGCAGCCGGCGCCCCACAGAACGACAGAACAGACGAAGATGGCAGCGATCCGGCGGAAAACGACAGGGCTATCCGGGGCTATTCCAGGGGTATTCTCTTCCGGGCTATTCCAGGGCTGGCCGCAATGTGGTCGCAAAAACAAAAAGAGGTTATCCCACGCCGTGGTCTAACCTCTTGCTGTTGTCTGGTCGGAGCGACTGGATTCGAACCAGCGACCCCCTGCTCCCAAAGCAGGTGCGCTACCAAGCTGCGCCACGCTCCGTAATCTCCGAGTATATGTCAGCCGGCTGTGCTTTGGCAAGCCGTGCATGCCGGCACCGCATGAAAAAGCCCCGCACCGAAGTGCGGGGCATGCTTTCTGGGGCGAAAGAAGGGGCTTGAACCCTCGGCCACCTGGGCCACAACCAGGTGCTCTACCAACTGAGCTACTTCCGCCGTGTGGAAAAGGTATTTATACAAACTTTTTTGCTTTGGCAAGTAAAAATTTCAAAAAAGAGGCTCTGGATTTTTTCTAGAAAAAGGACTAGCCTTGCCTCGTATTTTCTATCCCGCACGCATATCTGTCGAGGCACCATGGACAAGCTCATCATCCAGGGGGGCCATGCCCTGCATGGCACCATTGACATCAGCGGCTCCAAGAATGCCGCCCTGCCCATTCTCTTTGCCGCCATCCTGCCGGAAGAGGGCGTTACCTTCCGCAATGTGCCGGACCTGCGGGACATTCACACCACGCTCAAGCTGCTGGATGTGCTGGGCTGCCAGTGCACGCATGACGATCACAGGGCAACGGTGCAGGCCGGCGCCCTGCGCCCTGAAGCGCCCTATGACCTGGTCAAGACCATGCGGGCCTCGGTGCTCTGCCTGGGGCCGCTGCTGGCCCGTATCGGCCAGGCCCGTGTGGCTCTGCCCGGCGGCTGCGCCATCGGCGCCCGCCCCGTGGACCAGCACCTCAAGGGGCTGGAACTCATGGGTGCCCGCTTTGATCTGGAAGGGGGCTATATCCTGGGGCACTGCCAGCATCTGCGGGGCGCGCACATCACCCTTGACATGCCCACCGTGGGCGGTACGGAAAATCTGCTCATGGCCGCTGTGCTGGCCCAGGGAGAAACCGTGCTGGAAAATGCGGCCAGAGAACCCGAAGTGGTGGACCTGGCCCGCTTCCTGCGGGCCTGCGGCGCCCGCATCGAGGGCGAGGGCAGCAGCACCATCCACATCCAGGGCGTGAGCGCGCTGCATGGCGCCGACTATACCATCATGGCTGACCGCATCGAAGCCGGAACCTTCATGGCCGCCGCAGGCATCACCGGTGGCGACCTGCTGCTGCGGAACTGCCCTTACGACGAGCTGGAAGCCGTCATCCTCAAATTGCAGAGCATGGGCATGCTCATCGAAAAAACCGCCGACGGCGTGCGCGCCGCCTGCCCCGGCCCGCTGCGCGGCACGGATGTAAAAACCCAGCCCTTTCCGGGCTTTCCCACGGACATGCAGGCCCAGATCATGGCCCTCATGTGTCTGGCGCAGGGCGCCAGCGTGGTGGAGGAAAGCATTTTCGAAAACCGCTTCATGCACGTGCAGGAACTGGCGCGCATGGGCGCGGACATCAAGGTTTCCGGGCATACGGCCATGGTCCGGGGCGTGGATCGCCTGACCGGGGCACCGGTCATGGCCTCTGACCTGCGGGCCAGCGCCTCCCTTGTGCTGGCCGGTCTGGCGGCCCGGGGCGAAACCCACGTCCAGCGCATCTATCACCTGGACCGCGGCTACGAACGCATCGAAAACAAGCTCAATGCCGTTGGCGCGCACATATGCCGCGTTGCCGAACAGGCCTGACCCCAAGGAGAAATTGCATGCGTCTCTTCGCCTGCCTGTTGCTTCTGCTGAGCCTCTGTTCCCTCACAGGCTGCGGCGCCGCCTATGGCCTGTATGACGACAAGCGGCTCATGGATACCATCACCGATGACAAAGGTATCGCCACGTCCATCAAGAGTGACCTCATGAGCAGCAACTTCAGCAAGGGCTGGGATACCTCGGTCTACTGCTACTACGGGCGCGTCTACCTGGTAGGCGAGATCCCCGAGCACATGCGCGACCGCGCCGTGGCCATTGCAAAGGGAACCAAGGGCGTGCGCAGCGTCACCACCCACTGGTTCAGCCCGGCCAAGAGCGATACCAGCAATGTGGTCCTGGCCACCCGTCTGCGCACGGCGCTCATCGGGGCCAAGGGGCTTAGCTCCACCCGCGTGGATACGGAGGTCAATGCCGGACGCATTGTGCTCCTGGGCGTGGTGGACAGCGCCAGAGAACGAGACATCGCCGTGGATACCGCCCGGCGGGTGGAAGGCGCCGTTTCCGTCACGAGCTATCTGATACTGCCCCCCACCAGCAGCGGCGGACAGCTTTCCCCCAAGACGGTCAAGGCCATTCCGCCCCAGAAGAAAAAGGCCACGCCCAAGGCCACACCCGACGAGACCCCGGAACTGGATACCGGCCCCTCGGACCAGAGCCGGGGCGTGGAAGAACGTCCCCTCTAATCCCGCAACCTTCCTTCGGCGGCGTCTGTCTTCGGGCAGGCGCCGCTTTCTGTTGTCCGGCCGCCGGAGACACCGGCTTTTCGCCGCCGGCGCAGGGCCTCTGCCAGACGACGCACCGCCGGCGCAGCCGCCGCCAGACCGGCATAGTTCTCGGCCCGCAGGCGCAGCACTGCCGCCACCACGTCCAGGGCCTCCTCGATGCTGTCCACCCAGGCGGTCATGGCGCCGTGCAGCATGAGGCCCGGCCCTTCCAGCGGACCGCGAATGCCCAGCAGCGGCGTGCCCACGGCGGCAGCCAGACCCACTTCCACCCCGGCATCCTGTCCTGACGCACCGTAATAAATGACCATATCCGCCGTAAGACAGGCGTCTCGGCAGAAGGCATAGACCTGTCCGCCGTTCTGGTCCGTATCCATCCAGAGGCGGCGCTGTGCCGGCGTAAGTCCGGGCGGAGGCGCAGCCTTTTCCGTCCAGTCCAGCACATGGCAGCCCAGGGCGCGCAGCTCGCGGCCCAGCAGACGGACGCCGTGCAGATGCCGGAACGAGGCACAGATGTACATACGCAGCATATCAGCTCCAGATGCCCGGCAGCGCATGGCCGCAGGCCGGGCACTGCCCTGCCGTGGTCCCCAGGCACTGAACGCGCCAGCCATCACGACGGATGCAGACCGCTCCGCAGCGCGGACACACGGTATGCCGGCTTTCGGTGTCAGGCACATTGCCCACATAGACAAAGCGCAGCCCTTCCGTAAGCCCCAGTTCCCGGCAGGATTCCAGCAGGGAAGGCGGCGTGGACGGATGCGTGCGCATGTGGTAGGCCCCGTGAAAAGCCGAGAGATGCCACGGCGTTTCCGGCCCCAGCTCCTGGCAGATGAAGCGGGCCAGCTGGCGCAGCTCGTCGCGGCTGTCATTGATGCCGGGGATGATCAGGGTGGTGATTTCCAGCCACCAGCCACAGGCCTTCATGCGGCGGAGATTGTCCAGCACAACGTGCAGCCGCCCGCCGCACCAGCGGGCATAAAAATCCTCGCTGAAGCCCTTGAGGTCCACATTGGCCGCCCGCACAAGCGGCCCCAGTGCCCGCAGGCAGTCCTGACTCATGAAGCCGTTGGTCACCAGCAGCGACGGCAGCCCCCGTTCCGCTGCCAGTGCGGCCGTGGGGCGCAGCAGCTCCAGGAAGACCGTGGGTTCGTTGTAGGTAAAGGCCACCGAGGCCGCCCCCTGCGCCACGGCCATTTCCACCAGCTGCGCAGGGCTGGCATGCTGCCCCGGCAGCTGCCCGCTGTCCGCGGGCGTGCGGGAGATGTGATGGTTCTGGCAGAAACGGCAGGAAAAGTTGCAGCCCGCGCTGCCCACCGAAAAGGTCAGACTGCCGGGCAGCACATGGTAGAGGGGTTTCTTTTCCACCGGGTCCATGGCAACGCCGGTCACCACATCTTCCACCAGGCTGATCAGCGTGCCGTTCTCATTGACGCGCACGCCGCAGCGCCCGCGCTGCCCCGCGTCAAGATGGCAGAAATGGGCGCACAGCCGACAGCGTACGGCCTGACGGGGCAGCGCTGTCCAGAAGGCAGCGGGCATGATGCTCTCCTTTCCGGCGGCAGACCGGTGCCTCCCGGCCCGGCAGTCTGCCGCGGGCAACAGATTTTCTGCCCCTAGCGCTGGGGCGGATACTGCCCCGGCTGGGGGTACTGATCCCAGGGGCTGTAGGGCGGCGCAGGCGGCCAGGAGGACGAACGCCGCCCGGTATTGCCCGGATCCGCCGGGCGCAGCGGGTCCGCCGGACGCCTGGCCCGCGGCGAAACCGGAACAAGCTGACGGGGCGGACGCATGGCCGGCGCCGGTGACGGGGCCGGACGCGCCGGCAAAAAACTGCCGGAGCCCGCAGACATGCTCCCGCCCACGGCAGCGGACAATACGGGCGGCAGATGCCCTGCCGCGGCAAAAAGCGGCACGGCAGCAGCGGTCAGCAGGACGCACAGGCCCCCGCAGAAGCAGAGTGTTCTTACGCGCATGCTTCACTCTAGCAGCGAGGCGCCGCGCGGTCCAGACATGGCCCGGCCTGTGCGTTGCTGGCGTGGTTCTGCTGCCAAAAGCCAAAAAATCCCCCATGATGGCCCTTGGGATTTCCGGAAAGATATGCTAGGTAAGGGGGCGAAGGAGGCACGTGATGAGCACAGACCGTTCCAAGGCATATACCGCTGCCGGCGTCAACATTCAGGCCGGCAATGATCTGGTAAGCCGCATCAAGCATCTTGTTTCCAGCACCCATACCAAGGGTGTCATATCCGATATCGGCGGCTTTGGCGGCCTGTTTCGTCCCGAACTGAGCGGCATGAGCGACCCCGTGCTGGTCTCCGGCACCGATGGTGTGGGCACCAAGCTCAAGCTGGCCTTTGCCTTCAACAAGCACGATACCGTGGGCATCGACCTTGTGGCCATGAGCGTCAACGACATTCTGGTACAGGGCGCCGCCCCGCTCTTCTTCCTGGACTATTTTGCCACCGGCAAGCTGGATGTGGATGTGGCCCATACCGTCATCAGCGGTGTGGCCGAGGGCTGCCGCCAGGCCGGCTGTGCCCTGCTGGGCGGAGAAACCGCCGAAATGCCCAGCATGTATGCCGATGGCGAATACGATCTGGCCGGCTTCTGCGTGGGCATTGTGGACAATGCCAAACTGGTGGACGGCTCCACCATTCGCGTGGGCGACCACCTTGTGGGCATTGCCTCCTCGGGTCTGCATTCCAACGGCTATTCGCTGGTGCGCAAGGTGCTGGAACAGAGCGGCCTTGGCGCGGATGATCCCTTCCCCGGCGCAGACGGCGCCACCGTGCGCGATGTGCTGCTGACCCCCACCGTCATCTATGTGGACACCGTGCGCCAGCTCCTGCGCGACATTGACGTGCGCGGCATGGCCCATATCACGGGCGGCGGCTTCTACGACAATATTCCGCGCGTTCTGCCCTCGCAGGTGGAGGCGCGCATCCGCTTCGGCTCCTGGGACATGCCGCCGGTATTCACCTGGCTGCATGAGGCGGGGGGACTGTCCTGGCCCGAAATTCTCCAGATATTCAATGCCGGTATCGGCTATGTGCTGATCCTGCCCCAGGATCGCGTGGAAGAAACCATCAGCCGCATCCGCGCCGGCAAGCTGGGCCTCGGCGCCTGGGACATCGGCACCATCGCCCGCCGCACCGGCGATGGCGAACAGGTCGTGGTCTCTTTCGACTAGGCCGGCACATCCTTCCCCCCGGCGGGAAGGCCACATGCGCTCACAAAGGACGCCCCTCTGCGGAAGGGCGTCCTTTGCTGTCTATGACAGCCGGGCCAGGCCCCGCCGCTCCACATGGCACCAGCCTGCCAGCGTCAGCAGCCCCACCACGCAGGCCATGCCGCCCAAGGCCCAGAAGGCATCGGGCCAGAAGGGCAGCGTGCAGAGAAACATGGATGCGCTGCCGCACAGCAGACCGCCGCTGTTGATCAGCGCCGTCATGGTGCCGGTATCCGTATCAAGCTGGTTGAGCATGAGCACCGTGGAGCGCGGACGCGTTGCCCCGGAGCAGAAGGCAATGGGCGCGCACAGGGCGGCAAAAGCCAGCGGATGCACGTGCCCAAAACAGATCAGGGCCGCTCCGGACACGGCAATGGCCCCCAGAAAACAGCAAAAAAAGCGCCTGTCCGACCACATGTGAAACCAGCGGCCGTAGCACAGCGGTCCCAGCAGGGACATGGCCGCATTGACGGCAAAAAAGCCGCTGAACTGCTGCGGCGTCAGCTGGAACACATCCTGATAGATGAGGGACGACACGGCCAGATAGCCCATGAAGGGCATGCACACGGCCGAAAAGACCAGAAGCAGCCAGCGGAAGCCCTGCTGCCCCATCACGTAGCCGATGCGTCCCAGCAGGCGGAACATGTGGCCCTCACTGCGCTGCACAATGGTTTCGCGCAGAACCAGCCCCCCCACGCCGGCCAGCAGGCCACAGCCGGCCAGGCAGAAAAAAATGCCCCGCCACGAGGTCACGGTGAGCAGCAGCCCGCCCAGCAGCGGCGCCAGCATGGGCGCCAGCGTGGTAAAGGTCTGAATGCTGGTCACCACACGAGTCATGGCACTGCCCTGCATCACGTCCTTCACAATGGCCAGCGACATGGAACTGATGCCGCCGCTGCCAATGGCCTGCACCACACGCCAGGCCAGCAGCACCTCGATGGAGCGGGCATAGGCAATACCCAGGCTGGACACCACATAGAGCGCCGACCCCAGCAGCAGCACGGGCCGCCGCCCCACCCTGTCGCTGTAAGGCCCCCAGATCAGCATGGACAGGGCAAAGGCCAGCAGAAAGCAGCTTATGGTCAGACTGGTCAGGGCATTGGTGGTTTGCAGGCTCGCTGCCATGCCGGGCAGGGCAGGAAGATACATATCCGTGGACAAGGGGGCAAAGGCGCTGATGAAGACCAGATAGGCCACCAGCAGCCGGCTGACGGGAAAAGAGGCACGCTGCGACATGAAGGCTCCGGAAAGGCCCGGCGGGTCCGGCCGGGTGTCCCCCGCCGCGCACAGCAGCGCAAGCGGTACCACCTGTTCCCGCGCCTGACGCAGAAACACAAAAGACCCGCCCAGTGGGCAAGGGAAGGGTAAGGTCGGTGCCGCCAATGGTCAAGGGGCACACGCCCCGCCGGGAAAGGCCCCTCCCGCCGGGACATGCCGGCGTGACAGGGCCCTGCCCCTGCCGCACACGGCCCGGCCTCCGCCAGCCCGCTTCACCAGGCGCGTATGCCGGGCGCGTATGCCGGCCCGTGTTGCCCGTGCGCCGGCGCCAGCGGCAAAGAAACGCGGCCCTGCCCGGCGCCGTATCCCCGGAAAAGCACACGGAAACGGAAAACACCGCGGGGGAGGAGGCTCGCCGCGCACAGGCAGCGAAGTTCCCCCTCCCCCCGGAAGCATATGTTTTTGTGGGCAGGCAGGTCTCGGCCTTTCCGCCGGATCAGCCCTGCTGACCGGCCAGACCGCCCCGCACCTGAATGGCGTGCAGCAGCGTGCCCAGCACCCCCTCGATATCCAGAGCGGACGTGTCCACGATGATGGCATCCTCCGCAGGCTTCAGGGGGGCAATGGGACGGTTGCGGTCCAGGGCATCACGCTGGCGGATCTGCTCGGTGAGGGTGGCAAGATCGGCCTGCTGCCCCCGTGCCTCCAGATCGCGCAGACGACGCAGGGCACGGACCTCGGGGGTGGCATCCAGAAAGAACTTGAAACGGGCCGTGGGAAAGACCACCGTGCCCATATCACGCCCTTCCACCACCAGCGGCCGCTGTCGGGCCAGCTCGCGCTGGGCGGCGCACAGATAGTCGCGCACCAGCGGCACGGTTCCCAGACGGGCAGCCAGCATGCCCACCTCTTCCGTGCGGATTTCACCGCGCACCGGCTGATCGTTACAGAACAGCTCGCTGAAGCCCCCGGTTCCCCGCAGGCTGAAGGTACAGGCCGCGCAGGCTGTGCGCAGGCGCTCCTCCGGCCACAGGTGCGCCCCGGCCCCCAGCCGGAGCGCCAGACAGCGGAACATGGCCCCGGTATCCAGATAGGCAATGCCCAGACTGTCGGCCATGCGGCGGGCCAGCGTGGTCTTGCCCACGCCGGCAGGGCCGTCCAGCGTTACTACAGGCAGCTGCCGGCTCATGCCTGTTTCCCCTGCAGAAAATCGCCCAGCGCCGCAAGAAAGACCGCATTTTCCTCTTCCGTCCCCACGCTGACGCGCAGATGCTGCGGCAGGTCATAGCTTTTGAGGGCGCGGATGATGATGCCGCGCCGCAGCAGAACGTCCACGCAGGCGCCGGCATCCTTGCCGCCGGGCAGCTGAAACATAAGGAAATTGGCCGCACTGGGCCATACCGTGCAGCCCAGTTCCTCCATCCCCTGACGCAGCTGCACGCGCCCCAGGCGGGTCACCCGCAGGGTTTCCTCGTGAAAAACCGTGTCTTCCAGCGCCGCCAGGGCCGCCTCCTCTGCCAGGATATTCACGGAAAACGGCAGCCGTGCTCTCCAGCAGTATCCGGCCAGCGCTTCAGGCAGGACGGCATAGCCCACGCGCATGCCGGCCAGCCCCCAGACCTTGGAAAAGGTGCGCACCACCGCCACATTGTCCGGCAGACAGCCCCCGGCCAGCAGCGAATACTGCGCTTCGGCCGCATCATCGTCCCCCACAAAGTCCATGTAGGCTTCGTCCACCACCAGCAGACAGTCCGGCGCCGTCTTGGCCAGGTGGGCGGCCAGGGCTTCCACCTCGGCCCGCGGCGGACAGTAGCCCGACGGATTGTCCGGCGTGGTCACAAAGACCAGACGGGTGCTTTCATCCACCAGCCCGGCCAGAGCCGCATAGTCATGGCTGAAGTCCTGACGCAGGGGCTGACGGCGCACCTCCACGCCGCAGACCTGTCCCTGAATGGGATAGATGCTGAAACAGGGCGCAAAGCAGACCATGGAATGCCTGCCGGGCGTCAGCAGCAGGCGGATGAGCAGGTCCAGGATTTCATCGGACCCATTGCCCACCACCACACGCGCTTCCGACACACCGTGACGCCGGGCCAGCGCCTTCACCAGACGGGGATTGCCCCCCTGGGGATAGCGAAAAGCCGTGGCGGCGGCATCCCGCAGGGCCTGCTGTGCCAGCGGGGGCGTGCCCAGGGGATTTTCGTTGCTGGCCAGCTTGATGACCTGGGAAAGACCGTATTTTTCCTGAATTTCAGCAATGGAAAGGCCCGGAACATAGGCCTTGAGGCCCCGAATGGCCTCACGCACGGGGGAAGCGTACATCTTGACTCCTGGGCAATGCCCGTAAAAAGAAGGGTGCGGTCCCGGAAGGAACCGCACCCCTGAAATGGCAACCATTTTCGCCACATCTGCCGACGGCGCAGACCGTCACGCTGCCGAAACGCGCGGTTTCCGGCCATGATCCGGCAGACTGTCAGGACAGGCGGAACAGGCCGCATGCCCCGGCACAGGCTGCTTAGTCTTCGTCATCGTCCGTGGGACGAATGGTCAGCACCGGCATGGTGGCATTCTTGACCACCTTTTCCGCCACAGAACCAAAGAGGATGCGGTCAATGCCCTTGCGGCCATGCGTACCCATGACAATGAGATCCACCTTTTCCTCTTCGGCACGGCTGAGGATTTCCTCGGCCGCATAGCCGATGAGCACATAGCCCTTGGCATCCATGCCGGCAAAGTTTTCCGCCACAAAGGCTTCCATGGACTTTTCCGCGCCGGAAACGATCTCGCCCACAAAATTCTCAATGGTGTTCGGCGGCACGTGGAAGCCCACGTACTGGCTCAGCGAGGGGGCCGCATACACAACGATGATGCTGGCGCCCATGCCCTTGGCAAGCATGGCGGCATATTCGGCCACGGACTTGCTGTGATCGGAGAGGTCGACTGCGCAAAGAATCTTCTTGATTTCCTTCATCATGAAAGCTCCAGGCCATGTCCGGCTGAGGTTGGCGCTGCCGCCTCCGCGCCGGAGCCGGAAGCCGCAGCTTGTCTCTGCAAACAGGATACGGGCTTTTCACCACTTAGACAAGCTCTTTCCGGCCTGCCCCGCTGCCGCCGGAATCCCGGCCCGGCACGCGGCAGCCGTGCTGCCCGCAAAAAAAAAGGCGCGGTCCCGCAGGACCGCACCTTGCAAAACGCTGTTAGTCGTCCGAGGGACGAATGGTCAGCACCGGCATGTCGGCATTCTTGACCACCTTTGCGGCCACGGAACCAAAGAGCACACGATCCACACCCTTACGGCTGAAGGCACCCATGACAATGAGATCCACCTTTTCCGTATTGGCACAGCGAAGAATCTCGTCAGCCGCATTGCCGCTGAGCACATAGCTCTTCACATCCATGCCGGCAAAGTTTTCTGCCACAAAGGTCGCCAGGCTTTCTTCCGCGCCGGCAGCCACCGCCGCCGCAAACTTTTCCACCGCAATGGGGGACACTTCAAAGTACACGTCCGCGCTGGGCGACGGGGCCACGGAAAGGACGACGATGCTGGCGCTCATGCCCTTGGCGAGCATGGCGGCATATTCGGCCACTGCCTTGCTATGAGCGGAAAGGTCGACTGCACAAAGAATCTTCTTGATTTCCTTCATGGGGGCACTCCCTGGTCATGTTCCGGCAGGGTGACAACTGCCGTATCCGCGCCGGTTCAGATACCGCAGCCTGATTTCCAGAACGTATGCCTGTATCCGAGACCCCGGATACAGCGGGGGAACTTCAACGAATGAGGTAATGTTCACAACATGCCCAATGCGCCCATGGCGCAGCCGGCACTGCCGGACCAGCAGGCTGATATGCCTTGCATGTCTTCCTGTTCACATTACGAACTTTTAAATGACTAGACAAGGATTTTTCTTGCCTGTCTGCCCGTATCCGGGCATTTTTTCGGTATCACACCGGAACGATAGCCTTTTTTGTGAAAAAATATTCAAACGCCGCCCCTTCCCTTTCGGAAGAGGCGGCGTTTTTCAGCACGAGCAGAACCAGAAGCAGCGTGCATTCACAACAGGACGCAACAGCTGCTCGCCGCGATGCACGGCATATTTCTCAGGGCGCAGTATCCGAAATGACGCGAGCGCCACGCATCATCGGGCGCACAGCCCTGTTTTCCGGCAGCGACGCCATGCGGAAAAGGCCGGCGTGCCGCAGGCAGCATAACCACCCTGCCCTAGACCTCCCACGAGGCGCGGTCCTTGCGGGCACGCAGCAGACCGTCCAGGATGCTCCACGGATGGGGAGGACAGCCGGGAATATAGACATCCACGGGCAAAAGGCCCTCAAGCCCGTTGCAGCATTCCTGACTGTCCCGGAAAACCCCGCCGGAAATGGGGCAGCTGCCCACGGCAATGACCAGGCGCGGCTCCGGCATGGCATGATAGGTGGCCAGCACGGCCTCGCGCATATTGAGGCTTATGGGACCGGTGACCACGATGCTGTCGGCATGCCGCGGCGAAGCCACAATGTCGATGCCGAACTTGCCCAGGTCATACACCAGCGTTCCCAGCACATTGATATCCGCTTCGCAGGCATTGCAGCCGGCAGCGCTGACCTGACGCAGCTTGAGCGAACGGCCGAACAGCTTGCCGGACTGCCGGGGGGGCGTCAGGGGACGCGGCGTCCGGGTCAGGATCAGATCCTCCCGGGCAAAGACCGCCACATGGTGGTCTCCGGTAAAGCGTATGCCCCCCTGTGGGCAGGCCCTGGCGCAGGCGCCGCAAAACAGGCAGCGCCCCATGTCCAGGGCCGGGCCGCGGCTTTCCCCGCCCGGGCCGGGCTGCTCCGGCGAAAGCATGCGCAGCGCGCCGGACGGACACACATCCACGCAGGCATGACAATCCCCGCACTCAACGGGCAGCACCTCGGGGCGGCCCAGATAGCGCGCCGGCAGCGTGGGCTGAACATACGGATAATCCAGGGTACGGTATTTCTGATGCAGGCGTTCCTTGATGATATGCAGCATGATGGCCTCTCCTAAAGGTCATGCCCGCAATAGGACAGGTTGAAGCTCTTGTTGCACAGCGGGAAGTCGGAAACCTGCTGTCCGCGCAGGGCCACTTCCAGGCCCGGCCAGTTGTGGAAGGACGGATCGTAAATCTTGTAGCAGGCCAGCCGGCCGTCTTCTCCCGTGATGGCCACATGGCACAGCTCGCCGCGCCAGCCTTCCACCTGCGCCACGGCCAGACGCCGGGGGGGCAGTGTCCGGGGCATGGCGGCGCGAATGGCGCCTTCGGCACCGGAAAGGGCCTTGAGGTCAGCGCTGACCAGCGTCACGGAATCGGCCAGCTCGCGACTGCGCACCCGGGTCCTGGCGGCCACGTCGCCCGTGCTTTCCATGCGTATGGTGGTATCGCACAGCGGCAGGCAGGACAGCGGCGCCTCAAAGCGGGCATCCCTGGCCAGACCGCAGGCGCGGGCAGGCACCCCCACCATCCCCAGTTCCGTGGCCTGCACGGCCGTCAGGGGGCCGGTGCGCTCGATACGTTCCAGCACACTGGGCGAAGCCAGCATGATGTCCACCGCCCCGTGCACATCGCGCCAGTACAGTTGCAGGCGCTGATAGATGTCCTCGCACATGGCATGGTCCAGATCGGGCAGCACGCCGCCGGGGCATATCCAGTCCCGCCCAAAGCGGTTGCCGCAGACCTCGGCCGTCAGATTGAGAAAATCGCCACGAATGCGGCCATTCCAGGCCGAGGTGGGCAAAAAGCCCGTATCCCCGGAGATGGCCCCCAGGTCCCCGGTATGGTTGGCCAGGCGTTCCAGCTCCAGCCCCAGACGCCGCAGGCGATTGGCCCGCTCGGGGATGGAAACCCCGGCCAGACGTTCCAGCGCCGTGGCATAGGCCGTGGCATGGCCGATGCTGGTATCCCCGGCCACACATTCCATCATGCGCGCCGTGCGCGGATACGGTCCGCCCATGAGCAGGCGCTCCACATCCCGGTGCTGAAAGCCCAGGCTGATTTCCAGGTGCATGACATTTTCGCCGTAGCACTGAAAGCGGAAATGCCCCGGCTCGATGACGCCGGCATGGACCGGCCCCACGGCCACCTCATGCACCTCGTCCCCGTGGACCTGATAGTTTTCCTGACAGGCCGGACCGGGCCGTTCCCCGTGCAGACCGGCAAGCACGCCGTGCGGCACAAAGCGCAGGGGTTTGCACCAGGGATGCCCCTCCGGCACGATATCCCACTGTTCGAACAGCTCGCGCTCAAAGCGCTGGGCCTGCGGGCAGTCGGGCGTCAGCGCAGCGTAGGACGTGAGGGGCTGGGTCCGAGCCGCCCAGATCACCTTTTCATCCGTATGCCAGAGCAGCGCACACAGGCCGGCATCCCGGGCGGATGCCGTGGCGGAAAAGACCCGCTCCGGCAGGCCGAACAGCGCCAGCAGGCGCCAGCCGTCAGCCACCCGGTCAAGGATGCCGCGACGCAGCGCGGGGGCATCCAGCACATCCACTTCTTTCAAATCAATGGATTTCTCATACGTGAACTGCATGCCTAGCCTCCGATGAGCGCTGCTGCGCGGGTGAGGAGATTTTCCAGCCACGCCGGCGTATAGATACCCAGCCCCAGCACCAGCAGGCCCAGGCAGAAGGGCGGCAGCACGCTGAGCATGCTCTCCCGCCGGGTCTTCTTCACGGCATCGGGCGGCGTGCCCTGCACCATGTGCAGCACGGGAACGGACATGCCCACAAAGATGATGCCCAGAGCCAGCAGATAGCAGCAGGCCACCAGCCAGCGCCCCTGACTGAGAATGCCCTTGAGAATAAGAAACTCGCTCACAAAGAGGCCGAACGGCGGCGATCCCACAATGGCCAGAAAGCCGGCCGTCCAGAGGGCGCCGGTTATGGGCATGGTCCAGCGCATGCCATGCACGTCATAACAGGCCAGGGTGCGGTAGCGCGTCAGGATATTGCCGGCCAGCAGAAAGAGCATGCACTTGGTCAGCGAATGCCCCACGGCATGGAACATGGCGCCGAAAACGGCAGAGCCGCCCAGGCCGATGCCCAGGGAAAGAATGCCCATGTGCTCCACACTGGAATACGCCAGCAGGCGCTTGTAATTGCCCTGCCCCACAATGAAGATGGCTGCCGTGAACAGGGAAACCAGCCCGAAGAAGATCATGAGGCCGCCGCTGAAATCCCCCAGGCCGGCCGCCAGCATGATCTGATGACCGCGCAGAATGCCCAGCAGCGCACAGTTGAGCAGCGCGCCGGACAAGAGCGCCGACACCAGGGACGGGGCCTGGCTGTGGGCATCGGGCAGCCAGTTGTGCAGGGGGGCCAGGCCCATCTTGGTGCCGTAGCCCACCAGCAGAAAGATGAAGGCAGCCTTGAGCCAGGGGGACTGCATGTCGTCCAGCCCGCTTTCCACCACGGCGCGGGCAATGGCGGAAAACTGGCTGACCTGGTCAAAGCTCTCTTCTCCCACGGGGCCGCCGCCGGGATTGTGAAAGGCGATGGAAATGAGCAGATTGCCCAGCAGGGCCAGGGCAATGCCCACGGAACAGATGATGAGGTATTTCCACGTGGCTTCCAGCGATTCGTGGTGCCGGTGAAAATAGATGAGCGGCGCACTGGCAAGAGTCGTGCATTCAATGCCCATCCACAGCGCCCCCATGTGGCGGGTGGTGGTCACCAGGGTCATGGCCGCCAGAAAGAAGCAGAGGCAGGCCGTGAAGCGGCGCTCCGGGGCATTGGTGAAGGTCTTGCCGTCCTGGAGACAGACGCGCCGCTCCTTGAGGCTTTCGGCATGCAGATAGCCCACGCCGTACACGCTTGCCGCCAGAAAGAGGGTGCTGGCCAGCGTCAGAAAGAGCATGCTGAGGGCATCAGGCGCCATGAGGCCAGCCAGGGCTTCGGGCGTCTGACCATTGCCCACCGCATGCAGGGTAAGAAGGGTGAGAAGGAAATGCGCCACGGCCGTCACCAGCAGCAGGCCGCGCCACAACAGGGGCGTTGGCAGGACGAAACTCAGCAGTCCTGCGCAGAGAGGGATGAAAAACAGTGCTTCGAGCATGTCACAATATCCGTGCGGCCGGGGCCTAGTCTCTGAGGTTATGGAAGCGGTTCACGTCGATGGATTCAAAGGTATTGTTGATGTGGTTGATGACGATGCCCATGACGAAAACCGCCACAAAGATGTCCAGCAGCAGGGTCATTTCAAACCAGATGGCGCTGCTGGTCATGAGGGGCATGCTCAGAAGAAAGATGCCGTTTTCCGCCACCAGATAGCCGATGACCTGCGACAGCGCGGTCACGCGGCTGACCACCATGATGAGGCCGCAGAACAGCGTGGTCAGCCCCACGGGCAGCAGCAGCGGCGGGAAGAATCCCCGCGGCAGCAGGGGCAGGCTTGCCTCCAGCCAAAGGGAAAAGACCAGCCCCGCCATGCCCAGCAGCGTGGCCCAGACACAGCCGAAGCGCTGCGTCAGGCGCGGATCGGCCCCAATGCGGCGCCGGGTGCGGTCCAGCAGGATGGGCAGGATAAAGCCCTTGATGGCCAGCACGGCCAGGGCCAGCGCAGCATGCCCCTGGGCCAGCAGCAGGCCGCTCAGCAAAAAGCCCTGCAAGGTGACCATGCGGATAAGCCCCCGGAAATAGGGCACGCCCATGAGGGCCAGGTCATTGAGGGCCAGACCAAAGATCAGTATCTGAAAGAGTGTGGACACGTGGGCCTCCCTAGCGAATCTGGGTCAGGATGAGAGCAAGGGCCGCCAGCGCGCCCGCACTGCCCAGAAACTTGGGCACGGACCACATGCGCAGGCGCGCCATCACCGATTCCACCACGCCCACCACCACGGCCACGGCCAGAATGACCAGCAGCCAGCAGAGACCCTGCAGCCAGAGGGGTAGATCAGGCACGATGATGCCTGCCAGCAAGGCCGCAAAAAACCACATCTTCAGCGCGGAGCCATAGAGCACAAAGGCCAGATTGGGACCGGAATGGTCCAGAATCATGACCTCGTGGATCATGGTCAGCTCCAGGTGGGTATCGGGATCGTCCACGGGAATGCGGCAGTTTTCCACCAGCAGCAGCGCAAAGAAGACCACCGGAACCAGCAGCAGCTCGGCGCGCCCCAGCAGCCATTCCGTGCCGGGACGCCCGCCCAGCATGCGCGACAGGGAAAGGTAGTCGTCCAGTCCCATGCGGACGCCCACACAGGCCAGCGTCAGCAGGCAGAGAAAGAGCACCGGCTCGGCCAGGGCCGAAAAGGCGGCTTCGCGGCTGGCGCCCATGCCCTCGAACGAGGACCCCGTATCCAGCGCGGACAGGATGAGGGCAAAGCGCCCCATGCCCAGCAGATAGGCAGCCAGCAGGAAATCACCGGTAAAGTGCAGGGGCGAGACCGCGCCCCCCAGCGGCAGCAGGGCCAGCGCACAGAAGGTGGTGGCCACGGTAACCGCCGGCCCGAGGCTCAGCACGCCGGAGGTGGTCGTGCTGATCACCTCACCCTTGCGCAGCAACTTGAAGATATCATAGTACAGCTGAAGCACAGGCTTGCCGTGACGGCCGGAATACTTGGCCTTGATGCGGTTGATGATGCCGGGCAGCAGCGGCGCCAGCACCAGGGCCAGCACAAGATGCAGAAGATAGGCCAGGAGCGGACTCATGCGTGCAACCCCCAGATCAGCAGCGCCACCAGTGTGACGAGAATGTAGAGAATATACAGGTAAATCCTGCCGTGCTGCATGATTTTCAACGCATTGCAGACATGGGCAATACCCGCGAACAGCGGCGTGTACAGCAGGGTGCGCAGACGGTCCGGCGCCGAAATGGACAGCATGGCCCGGCCGGGGAAATAGCCGTGCCCCAGCTTTTCCTGCACCTTCAGACCCATGGGCGAGGCAAAGATGCTGCTCAGAGGTTCGGCAAAGGACGCGCTGGTATACTGGATGCGTGCCGTTCCGAACTGATAGCCGCATCCCCAGGTTTCACGCCGCGCCACGCTGCGCCCGGCCAGCAGCCGGCGCCGCAGACACAGCAGGGCCACCACCAGAACAATGCAGCCCATCCCCACCAGCGCCACGGTATCCAGCATGCGCCCCACTTCCTGCACGGCACTGGCGCCGAAGCGTTCGGACAGGGGCGGCAGATGCGCGGCCAGCTGTGCCGTGGGGGCCACCAGCTCAAAGCAGCGCCCGGCCATGAGGCCCATGATCACGCAGGCCGCGGCCGGTACGGCAAGGGGCCATACCGTGCGCCAGGACGAGGGATGAATATGTATGGCCTCCGGGGTGCGGGCCTGTCCCAGAAAGGTGATGCCGTATGCCTTGGAAAAGGTGGCCGCCGCCAGGCCGCTGACCAGTCCCAGAATGACCAGCGAAAACAGCAGCCCCAGCTGCAATTCCACGGAATAGAGCTTGACCCCGTCCAGCAGGGAAAGCGCCAGCACGAATTCGCCGGCAAAACCGTTGAAAGGCGGCAGGCAGGCAATGGCTGCCGCCCCCAGCAGAAAGGCCCCACCCACCAGGGGCATGCGCTTCTGCAGACCGCCCAGACGGCTCATGATCACCGTGCCGGTGGCCTGCTGCACCTCGCCGGCGCACAGGAACAGCAGCCCCTTGAAACAGGAATGGTTGAGCATGTGAAAGAGCGCTCCGGCAAAGCCCAGCGTGGCAAGCCACGGGTAGTCGCTGGCGGCCCCCAGCATGCCGGCCCCTATGCCGATGAGCATGATGCCCACATTTTCCACGCTGGAATAGGCCAGCAGCCGCTTGAGATTGCTCTGGGCCTGGGCCTTGAGAATGCCGATGAGCGCCGACCCCAGGCCCACCACCAGAATGCTCCAGCCCCACCACAGGGGGGCATCGGCCGGCTGTCCCAGAAAGTCAAAGCCGCGCAGAATGCCGTACAGGCCCATATTGATCATGGCACCGGACTGAAGAGCAGCCACATGGGTGGGGGCGGCGGGGTAGGCTTCGGGAATCCAGACGTGCATGGGCGCCAGGCCCGACTTGGCCCCGAAACCCAGCAGCCCCAGCAGGAAGAGCGCCTGGGTGAATTCCGTATGCTTCTGGGCGGAAAGCACGCTGAAATCCGTGCTGCCGCCCACCTGCCAGAGCAGGGCAAAATAGGCAATGAGCAGCACGGCGCCCAGATGCGCCGCCACCAGATAGACCCACGCGGCATCGCGCACCTTGCGCTCGCCATGGTTGAAATCAATGAGAAAGAAGGGAGCCAGCGACATCACTTCCCACGAAATGAGGAAGAATACGGCGTCGCGTGCCGCCAGCACCAGGGCCATGCCCAGAACCAGCAGCACATAGAACAGCCAGTGCGCCGCCAGATTGTGCGCCTTGTGCGGCATGTCGCGCAGCAGCAGTCCCCCGTGCAGGGCACAGATGGCCCCCAGCCCGAAGACCGGCAGAAGAAAGAGTCTCGTCAGCGGGTCCAGCCCCAGGGACAGTTCGCCCACGGGCAGCCACCACGGACGCACCAGGCGCACCACCTGATCCCACGGTCCGCTGAATATGCCTGCCAGCCCCAGCCCGCAGGCCACCACCACCACGCAAGGCCCCACCGCATTGACCAGTGCCGTCAGGCCCCGCGTAGGTCGCAGGCAGGCCAGCAGCGCCAGCAATACGGCGACCCCGCCCAGCAGACAGAGCGCCACTACAAATAAGGTCATGAAAAGCTCCCTTCGCGGAAAACACAAAAGGCCCCACGGGCCTTCCTCACCGCCGCCAACCGGCTTTCTGCTCCGGAAACCGCGTTTTCCGGCAGCATGCGGCTCCGGGACAACCTTTCCCGGAGGTTGCAGATATGGTTGAGGCAGGCCCAGAGGCCTGCCTGCATGTACAATCGCCCTAGGCCAGTCCGGCCTTCAGCTGCGCGTCGAAATACGCAATGGTTTTTTTGAGGCCGTCCTCCAGTCGCACCACGGGTTCCCAGCCGATGACCTCGCGCGCCAGGGAAATATCGGGGCGGCGCTGCCTGGGGTCATCGCCGGGCAGCGGCTCATGGACAATCCTGGATGCGCTGCCCGTCAGCTCCACCACCTTCTGCGCCAGTTCCAGAATGGTGAACTCCCCGGGATTGCCCATGTTCATGGGGCCGGTGAAGGTATCGGGCGTTGCCATGAAGCGGCACATACATTCAATGAGGTCATCCACATAGCAGAAGGAGCGGGTCTGACTGCCGTCGCCGTAGATGGTGATGTCCTGCCCCTTGAGGGCCTGGATGATGAAATTGGAGACCACGCGGCCGTCATTGGGATGCATCTTGGGACCGTAGGTATTGAAGATGCGGCCCACCTTGATGGGCAGATTGCCCTGCCGGCGGTAGGCAAAGAACAGGGCCTCGGCGCAGCGCTTGCCCTCGTCATAGCAGGAGCGGATGCCGTTGGGATTCACATGGCCCCAGTAGGATTCGGGCTGCGGATGCACATCGGGATCGCCATAGACCTCGCTGGTGGACGCCTGAAAAATGCGCGCATGCAGGCGCTTGGCCAGCCCCAGCATGTTGATGGCCCCGTGCACGCAGGTCTTGATGGTCTGCACCGGATCGTGCTGATAGTGCACCGGCGAGGCCGGGCAGGCCAGGTTATAGATTTCGTCCACTTCCACATACAGCGGAAACGTCACATCATGCCGCATCAGCTCGAAGCGGTGATTGTCCATCAGCTCTTCCACATTGGAACGTGCGCTGGAAAAGAAATTGTCCACGCACAGCACCTCGTGCCCCTCGTTCAGCAGACGGGCACACAGATGCGAACCAAGGAAGCCGGAACCTCCGGTAACCAGCACACGTTTACGCAGATGCATAGTCTTGCTCCTTAAAAAGTCCAAACGGCGCCGTTACCATACGCCCAAAATCCGCATCATGCAATGCCCATGGACCATGATTCCCCGCTGCTTTCCCTGCCGTATCTTGTCACCGGGGCCGCGTCCTGCTACCACAGGCCTGCGACAAGGCGGAACATCATGAGCCACAAGAAAACCATTCGTATCGATCCCCTTACCCAGGCCCTGCCCCCCGTGGGTGTGGACAGCCACGCCCATCTGCACAGCGAAGACTTTGATGCCGACCGCGAAGACGTGCTGGCACGCGCCGCAGCCTGCGGTATTGCCCGCATCGGCAATATCTTTCTGGACCCGCTGGACTTTGACACGCGCAAGCACCTTTTTGACGCGCACCCCGAAGTCTTCTTTGTACTGGGCATCCATCCCTGCGACGGCCAGACCTGCACCCCCCAGGCCCTGAACGCCATGCGCGCCGCCTTTGCCAGCGAACCGCGCCTGCGGGCACTGGGAGAAATCGGCCTGGATTTCTTCTGGGACGACTGCCCCCGTGAACTGCAATACCTGGCCTTTCAGCAGCAGCTGGACCTGGCCCGCGAGCTGGAACAGCCTGTGGTCATCCACTGCCGGCAGGCTGAAGCCGAAACCCTGACCCTGCTGGAAGCGCGCGGCTTCATGGGCTATCCCCTGCTCTGGCACTGTTTCGGCGGGGATGCCGCCCTGGCCCGGCGCATCATCCGCAACGGCTGGCACATTTCCATCCCCGGCCCGGTGAGCTATCCGGCCAATACGGCACTGCGCGAGGCCCTGACCGTCATTCCCGATGACCGTCTGCTGCTGGAAACCGACTGCCCCTACCTTTCGCCCCTGCCCTGGCGGGGCAAGCGCAATGAACCGGCGTTCACGGTCTTTACCGTGCGCCACATGGCCCAGGCGCGGGGCATGCAGCCCGAAGCCCTCTGGCAGCTCTGCGGCGACAATGCCCGCCGCTTCTTCGGCCTGGACACCGCCCGCGAAAGGCCGCAGGACTGACCGGCGTTCCCGGCCGCCCTCCCCGCCTGTGCCCCCGGCAAGCGCATCCCTGGAAACGCCCAGGCAGCGCGCCCGGCCCTAGCGCAGCAGGCGGCCCAGCTCGCTGAAGCGCACCCAGTGTTCGGCCCGGCGCAGCAGGTCCCAAAAGTCCGGTCCCACCGCAAGGGCAAAGAGGCCCACCATGCCCGCCAGAAAGACGTATTCCCCCAGGCTGCCCGTGGAACAGAGCTTGAGCGAGAACTTGTGCTGCCGGCTGAAGGGCTGAAGCGGCACGCCTGACGGCGTCAGCATGTCCAGCAGCACATGGCTCAGCCCGCCAAAGCCCAGCCCCAGGGCCACGGCCCGCCAGTGCGGCGGCACAGGCAGCAGACTGGCCCCCAGAAACAGGGCCAGCCACCAGCCGAACCAGTGGGTGGTGCCCCGGTGCAGACGATTGAAGGCGCGCTGGGGGTTACGGGAAAGGCGGGCGGCCCGCTGATCCAGCATATCCGGCAGCACGGCCCCCAGACAGGCGGCCAGTATCCCTTCCAGAGGCAGATGCAGCAGCAGGGCCGTGCCCACGGCTGCCGTCTGATGTGTCATCCATTTCATAATTGTCCTTTGATCCTTCCCGCCCGCAGCCGGAACCGGCACGGGCTGCACAAAAAAGGGGAGGCCCTGCCACGGGTCTCCCCTCACCATATGCGTCATGCGCCCGCCCCCTTTCCGGCATCGTGCCCGGCAAGCACCTGCGGCCCGGGGCGGAGGCGCGCCCAGGTATGCCGGTCCCTAGCCGCAGCGGGAAAAGCCGCAGGCAGGGCAGATAAGGCAGCCTTCCTGAAAGACCAGCACGGCATGACATTCGGGGCAGTGCTGTTCCTCGATATCGGTCACCCCGGAACCAAGATGCTCTCCCTGAAGGTAGCGACGCTCCAGCACCCAGGCAATGGCATCGGGAATGGACAGCAGCAGGCCCTTGCCGCGAAACACGGGATGTTCGCCGCCAATGCCCTTGATCTGGGCCACGATGTCGCGCACTTCCACGCCGGAGCGCAGGGCCAGCGACACCAGGCGGCCGATGGCTTCGGCCTTGGCCGTGATGGAACGGCCGGACTTGCCGATGGTGGCAAAGACCTCAAAGGGCTTGCCGTCCACTTCATTGACCGTAAGATACATGGCCCCCAGCCCTGTCTGCACCTTCTGGGTAAAGCCGTTCACAATGTCGGGGCGCTTGCGCACGGCCGCTACGGGGGCCGGCTGTGCCGCACCGTCCAGCTTGCGCTGCCCTTCGCCCGTGGCCAGCACCTGCGAGGCCTTGCAGCCGTCACGATAGACCGTGACCCCCTTGCAGCCTTCGCGATAGGCCAGCCAGTAAATATCGTGAATGTCCTGTTCCGTGGCATTGGCCGGCAGGTTCACCGTCTTGGACACGGCATTGTCCGTGTGCCGCTGAAAGGCCGCCTGCATGCGCAGATGCCAGACCGGCGCAATATCCATGGCCGTGACGAAAACCCGGCGCATGTCCTCCGGCAGGAAATCCATTTCCTGGATGGACCCCTTTTCCGCCACGTAGTGCGTGAGTTCCTCGCTGTCCAGACCGGCCCGGATCACGGCTTCCTCAAAGTGGGAATTGACTTCCACCAGCTTCTCGCCATCAAGGATATTGCGCGTGAAGCAGAGGGCAAAAAGCGGCTCCACCCCGGAGGAACAGCCGGCAATGAGCGACAGCGTGCCCGTGGGAGCAATGGTGGTTACCGTGGCATTGCGGTAGGGACCCTCGTGGCGCTGCGCAAAGACGGACGTGCCGTAGGCGGGAAAGGCGCCGCGCGTCCGGGCCAGTTCGGCAGAAGCGGCATGGCCCTCCGCATTGACAAAGGCCATGATCCGTTCGGCCAGGGCTATGCCCTGTTCCGAATCATAGGCAATGCCCAGCTGGAAGAGCAGGTCCGCAAAGCCCATGACCCCCAGCCCGATCTTGCGATTCCGGTGCACGGTCTCCGTGATGCGCTCCAGCGGGAAGCGCGAAACATCGATGACATTGTCCAGAAAGTGCACGGCCAGGTGTGCCACGCGGCGCAGCTCTTCCCAGTCAATGCCCTCATCGGCGGGATTCGCGTCCTCGTTATGCCCCGGCCGGTAGAAATTGGACAGATTGATGGAGCCAAGATTGCAGGCCTCAAAGGGCAGCAGGGGCTGTTCGCCGCAGGGATTGGTGGATTCGATCTCTCCCTGGTCAGGCGTGGGATTGTCCCGGTTGATGCGATCCAGGAAGATGATGCCGGGATCGCCGGACTGCCAGGCCTTCTTGACCAGCAGGTCAAAGATTTCCCGGGCGCGCATGGTCCTCACCACCTCGCCGGTATGCGGGGCACGCAGCGCGTATGTTTCGTCCTTTTCCACGGCCTGCATGAAATCTTCCGTCAGCCCCACGGAAAGATTGAAGTTATTGAACTCCCCGTCCTTTTCCTTGGCCCGGATGAAATCCACGATGTCGGGATGGTCCACACGCAGGATGCCCATATTGGCCCCCCGCCGCGTGCCGCCCTGCTTGATCTGTTCCGTGGCCGTATTGAAAATGCGCAGGAAGGACACCGGGCCGGAGGCCACCCCCCCCGTGGACCCCACACGGCTGGCCTTGGGCCGCAGGCGCGAAAAGGAAAAGCCCGTGCCTCCGCCGGACTTGTGGATCATGGCCGCGTACTTGACGGCATCGAAAATCTCCTCGATGGAATCCCCCACGGGCAGCACAAAGCAGGCCGAAAGCTGCCCCAGCTCCGTGCCCGCGTTCATGAGCGTGGGCGAATTGGGCAGAAAGGTCCACGAGGTCATGACATCATAGAACTGCCTGGCCAGCCGGGCCTGTTCCTCCGGGGACGCGCCATAGGCGGCGTCTCCGGCGGCAATGCTTGCCGCCACACGCCAGAAAAGGTCTCGGGGTTCTTCGCAGGTTTGGCCGTAGTCATCCTTGCGCAGATAGCGCTTGTCAAGCACCACCTGAATATTGGGCTTGAGCTGCGGATGCGGCAGGTCTGAAGGCATAGCAATCATCATAACATTCCCGGCAATTCCAGGTTAAGGATCAAAAAAAAGCGACCGCAGAGGCGGCCACGGGAGGAAACATTCCATCCCGCACTGTATACGTCATGACAGCCCGCTTGAAAAGCCCGCCGGCGCCGTCACTGCCGCCGGCAGAAGGCCGTCCCCCCGTGTTTCCCGCAGCAGACCGGGCGGCTCAGGAACGTCCGCCCCGCCTGACCGCCGGTCGTCCCGTGACAGGCGCGCGACGTTTTTCGGGCCTGTCTCCGCGGGCAGGCCGTTCCTGCGGCCTGCCGCCGTCTGCGGCCTCCCGGCCGGCAGAGGAAGCCCCATGGCCGCCGTGCCGCATGGCCCGCGGCTCGCTGTGTTCCGGCCTGCGCTGTTCCGTCCCGCGGCGTTCCGGGACAACGGACCGCTCCCCAGCGGCCGGTTCCCGCACGGGCATGTCCTTGCCCAGCAGCAGCGCACCGCTGCGCCGGTCAAAAAGCGGGCGTTGCGGCACCACGGCTTCCAGCAGCCCCCCGGAGGTCAGGGCATCGGCCTGCGCCAGCAGGGCCAGGCCCCCTACCCCGCAGGCATAGCGCGCCCGGCCGGGCAGGCCCGGCACCGCAAAGGGCGCGGAGAGCACCCGCAGCATGACACGGGGCAGCCCCCCCTGCCGTTCGCTGTCCAGAGTATCCTGCAAGGTTTCCGCCCCCGGCGACAACAGCAGGGGCGCCAGACTCAGGCTGGCCTTTTCCAGACCGGCCGCGCCGGCCAGCTGCGTCAGCCATGACGGCGCGCCGCTGCAATCAAAGGTAAAGTGGCACCAGCCCCGCCCGCTGCGTCCCCGCTCCAGCGGGCAGTCCGCCCCATGCGTGCAGGGCGCCAGAGGCACCAGCCCCCGGTCCAGCGCAGCAGAGCGCAGACGCATGACCGTGGCCCCGCCCAAACGGGTTCCCGGCTCCACCACCAGCAGGGAGGGCGGCAGCGTATCCCCGGCGCCCACCTCGAAAATATCCTCGAACAGGTCCATGAGGCTTTCCAGACGCTGGGCCATGAGGCTGTCCGCCCGCGACGACAGGCCGTCATCCCGGGCGCCGCCGGCCTCGTCCGGCAGATCGTATTCCTCAAGGTCATCATCCGCCGCATGCCGGCGTCCTGCCCGGCCGGATGCCCCGCCCGACAGCAGCTCATTGAGCACATTGGCCGCCGAGACCAGCCAGAGGGCACTGCCCCGGCAGCCGTCATCCCCTGTTCCGTGCCCCTGCCGGCCGCCCCGCAGGCGGGCCAGCTGACGGGCCGCCTGCCCCAGCGGGGCACGCACGGTGCGCACCGTCCAGACAGGCTCATGCAGCAGATCGCCCAGGGCCTGGAACAGGGCGCGCCCCAGCTCCAGCGGCTGCGGCGAATTGTCCAGCGCCACCACCTCCAGGGGCACGGTGCGCCATTCCGGCCGGGCCAGCCAGAGGGCCAGCGGCAGACTCAGCGGGCCGGACCCCAGGTCCAGCAGCACGGGCCGCTGCCCCTGTTCCACCCAGGTCCGGGGATCGGGCAGGGGCATGGCCGCCAGTAGGCGCATCTGCCGCAGCACGTTCCACGGCAAAAAATAGTACAGATAGGCGCTGGTCAGGGCCGGCGATGCCCAGTAGGGCTGATGCAGGCCAGCCCGCTCCACGGTGAGCAGGCGGGACAGCCGGGCCACGTCCTCGGGAAGGCTGCGGGCATGCACGGCGCCCAGCGGGCGCACCCTGGCCAGCGCGGCCCCCAGCTGGTCCAGCTCCGCCGCCATGCGCCGGTTCGGCAGCGGCAGCAGCAAGTCCTGCTCCCGCCACGGGGAAAATGCCGGCTGACGGGGCTGGCCCCTGTCCGCAGGGTGCGCATCCCGTGGCGCTGTCCGCTGCGCATTGTCCGGCCGCGCCTCCTTCCGGGCATGGGACCGGGCGTCCTTCCAGGCATCGGACTGGGCATCCTTCGGGGCATCGGGCCGGCGTCTGTCCCGTGCGTTGTACAGGCCGTGATCCGCCTCCGCATGCGGCCGTGCGCCATGCAGTGCCGGTCCGTCCTTCCGGCGGGCGGCCCTGTTCCGCTGCCCGGTGTGGGGCACATCGCCGGCAGCGGACAGCCGCGATGCCGGCACCGGGCCGTTTTGCGCCGGCGGCCGCTGCGGCGGAACCTCGTCGACAAGCAGCAGATCATCCGTGAGCAGGGGGCTGTCCTCGTCCTGCCAGGGCGCAGCGGCGGCTTCCCGCCTGCGGGAGGAACGACGGCCTGCCGGCCTGCGGGAAGCAGGGCGGCCCGAAAAATGCGACGACATATCAGACTCCAAAGCGCATGTGGCGCAGATAGTTCTGGTGAAATTGCGTATCCTGAACCAGCGGCAGCAGATGCGCCGCCGCACAGGTGCGGGCCAGACGCTCCCGCAGTGACACGTCCCCGGCCAGCAACACAGCACCGTGCAGGGCCGCATTGCCCACACCACGCAGGCGCTCGCCCAGGCCGGACGGCACAAAGCCCAGGGCTTCCAGCCAGGCCGCGGACACGTGTTCGCCCAGCGCCCCCGCCAGACAGAGGGCAGCCAGGGAGGCCGCCGGCAGCCCCGCGGCCGCCAGCAGGCTTTCCAGCGCCAGCGAAAAGGCGGCCTTGACCTTGAGCAGCTCTTCCACATCCTGTGCCGACAGCCACAGACCGTGCGGCAGCCACAGGCAGGGCCGGCCGTGCCGCGTTCCCAGCCCGGCCGCCACCCGCCGGGCCAGCGGTGTGGGCGGCTGCGGGTCAAAGTGTCCGTCCGCATCCATGATGCCCCACTGACGCAGCAGCGCCAGCAGCGAAAGATAGCCCGTGGCGCTGATGCCCGTCACCGGCTCCGTCGGAGACCCGGCCAGGCCGCGCACAGCCTCCAGCCCCTGCGGTGTCAGGCGAAAGGCCGTGACGCTGCCCGGCCCGGCCTGTTCCCCGCAGTCGGGACCAATGCCCTCCAGCGCCGGCCCCAGCGGCACGCTGGCAATGAACAGGCGATCCGCCGCATCCAGCAGGGCCAGTTCGCCATTGGTGCCCAGATCGGCCAGCACCAGCGGACGGGGCAGACCGGCATGCAGCAGAAAGGCCAGGCCCGCACTGGTATCACCGCCCACAAAGGGCGCCATGAGCGGCGGAATATAGACCGGCGGCAGCCCGGGCAGGCAGACCGTTTCCTGCCCGGTGCAGGGCAGGCTGCCGGGCGCCGTGGCCAGGCAGCGCACATCCTTGTCCAGCAGAATGGCGGTCATGACCGTGTTTCCGGCCACACACAACTGCTCCACCCTGCCCCCGGCGGCCTCGCTGCGGCGCACGCACTGTGCCACGGCCTGACGGGCCAGCTGACAGAGGCGCGCCCGCCCTTCCGCGTGCAGGGCCACCTCCAGCCGGGAAATCACGTCCGCACCGGCACCGGCCTGGGGATTGAGAAACTGTCCGCCGGCAAGCACGCGCTCCGCGGCCGTTCCCTGCCGGGCCTCGGCCCGGAAGTGCACGGAGGTGGTCCCCAGGTCTATGCCCAGCACCACGGGACAGGCCCTGCCCGCCGTTTCGCCTGCCGCCGGCACATCGACCGGCCGCGTTGCCCGCAGCGCCGCTGCCGGCAGTTCCAGCCGCAGGCAGCCGTCCGCCGCCATGGCCGGCACCCGGTGGCGGCAGGCCAGCCGCCAGCCCAGGGCAAGGGCCTCCGGCCCCAGAATTTCCTCTTCCTCCCGCAGGGGCGGTGGCGGCGCATCCAGAAAGCGCACCCGGCAACGCCCACAGCGCCCCAGCCCGGAGCACATGGCCTGCGGCGCCACACATCCCGACAGCCATATGGCCCGCGACAAAACATGCCCCGCGCAGGCCGTAAACCGCGCGGCTTCCTGTGCTGCCTGTCCCGGCAGTCCGTACAGAGCTATTTCCATGAGCGCATGGTGCCGCAAGACGGCGCCCGACGCAAGACATCCCGCCGGGCCGCCCCCGGACGTCCGCCCACGACGTGCAGGCCGCAGGACGCCTTCTTGCCGTTTTCACCGGGGCAGGCCATGGCCCGGCATCCGCCTGCCGGGAACACCGCAGCGCAGCTCCGGCACCACCGCTTCCCTGAAAACGACGCACCGAAACGGGGCAGCACTCCAGAGAACGCAGAACGCCTCCCCACCGCCCCACCACCGGCGGGCCTTTCCCTTCTTCCACGCCCGGCGTCTGCCAGGATGACCGGCCAGGGCGAAAAAAGCCCGGCAGGAACCGGGCCTTTTGACGGGACAGCATCCAGGCGACAGCCGGCCCGCAGGGCAGACGCCCCGGGATGACCGCCGCATGACGGGGTGCCGGGCTGACGGCCTAGCGGCCGCGTATCCAGTAGGTATCGAAACCGTCATCCAGCCAGCCGTCGGACACATTCTGAAAGCCGCTGTCCGCAAACAGCTTCTGGTATTCCTTGCGGGTACGCCGCCAGCCCCAGAACTGCTGCCGCCGGATGCCCAGAAAGTGCAGGCCGGCCCGGATGATATTCTTGAGGAAATTGACAAAGCTGCCCACGGGCGAGTCCTCTTCCAGCAGGGAGGCCGACAGGCAGATCAGTTCTCCGCCGGGAAGCAGCTGGGCGCGCAGCTCGGACAGCAGGCGCTCCAGTTCACGCTGGGCAATGCCATAATCCACCGTGGACAGGTAGATCATGTCGTACTGCACATCCGAGGGCAGACAGGCCGGCGGCAGGCCGATATAAATGCGTTCGCTGGGCACATACTCGCGCAGCCAGCGCAGGCTCACCGTGCTGGGTTCATTCACGTGCAGTTCCAGCTCCGGCATTTCCTCCAGCAGGGTTTTTTCCATGAAGCCCACACCGCTGCCGATGGACAGCACGCGCACCGGTTCCGTGCGCCCGGGGGCCTCCTGGGCCAGCTGGGCGCGCAGTTCGCCGATGAGCCATCGGGCGTCCTTCTGCTTGTTCCGGCGCCATTCCGCCGGCAGGTCTGCCCAGCTCTGATAGCGCCGGAACAGCTCCTCGTAAAACACGGCATAGAACTTGGGTTCCGCCAGATGGAAGAAGGAGATGTGAGAAAAGGACGTAAAGGGAATGCCCTGCCAGCTTTCCTGATAAAATCGCCGCACGTTTCCTCCGCTTGCCGCCACGCCCGATATTCCGTGGACAGCCATTTGCTGAGCATAGCCCATTGCAGGGAATGGCGCAATGTCGGAACCCCTGCGCCGGCGGGCGCCTTCCGCCGCAAACGCTGCGCCGGTGCCCCGTCATGACATCATGCCCGGCAGCCATACAGCATGCCGGGCACCGTTTGTCAATCAGGCCGTCCCTTGTGGTGCCTCAGTCCGCGTGCCGCTCATAGGGGCCATCCCCCTGGCAGATGCGGCAGACCTCGCCCAGAACGGCCGGGTACCATTCGCCGCATTTGGGGCAGCGGCAGACAGCGCCCTTGCCCCGACGCACCAGAAAATCCGGATGAATCCGGGCGGGAATTGCCTGGAGCAGCTGCATGCCCGCGGCCTTGATTTCCGCCTGGAGCAGTTCCGGCTCCTGCTCGCGCTTGGGCTTTTCCTTGAAGAACCAGGCGCGCACATGCGGATACTCCTGAAGGGCATCCACATTCAGGCGTACCCGGGTACCTTCGCCGGTCTGCTTGTTGTAAAGGGTCAGGGCATAGATGCCGAAATGGTAGACGCGCAGCCAGCCATTGCCCACCGTACAGGGGGTCAGCAGCTGAATGGCATCCGGCAGGCACTGCACGGTTTCCGAAATGGCATCATACAGAATGCCCTCCGGCAGGGTGCGCCGGGCCATTTCCACCATGTAGCCGCCGATGATGACACCCGGGGCCACATGCCCATGAAAATTTTTTACCTGGGCCACGAACGCATCGTGATCCCACTCTCCGATCCGCATGCACATTCTCCACAAGGCCCGTGATCAGCGGGCAACACATAAGGAAAGGCCGCACGGCACCATACCGTGCGCAATGATGAGAGACGCTCCCGCACGACAGCCTGTCGCAGGGGTCCGCCGGAGCACACACCGGCCCCGCGCCCGACAGCGCCGGACGGTGATCAGGTCAGAAAACGGAAAGAACCTGCCCCGCAGGGCACTTCCCCGCGGGGCAGGCGATGGTCGGAAGCAGGCCTACTTGCCCTGTGCCGGCATGTGGCACGGACGGCAGCCGGGACCAATCATGGTCGTATGGCAGCCATAGCAGGAACGTTCGGAATTTCTGGTATGATAGGCCCAGAAGAGGCTCTGGGGATCACGTTCCTTGGTTCCCTTCAGGGCATGGCATTCCTCGCTGGCGCCGCAGGACACATAGGGGCTTTTGGCGTCAGAAGGCTGGGCGTGATGGCAGACCACACAGTCCACGCCTTCATGGGAAGCGTGGTCAAACTTCACCCACATCTTCTTGTGGGTGGAACTCTTGAGTTCAATGGTCTTTTCTGGCGCCTTGGCGTCTTCGGCAGCAGCCGACAGGGGTATGGCCCCTGTCAGCAGCAGCACGGATATGGCAATAAGTGCTCGTTTCATGCATCACCTCTTTGCGACGGTTGCCCGCCGCCAACATGCTAGAACGTATTCCAGAAGGCGGGATGGATGGGATGCAGGCCCTTTCCGGCTGCCACCATGTCCAGGTGCAGCATGCCAATGGCCTGCACATCCATATCCGGCGTGCCCGTGCTCTCGCGCAGGTCCACCGCCGGGCAGTAGGTGCGGCACTGCGTGCACCAGTCCACCCGTTCGCCACGGGCATCCTTGGTCTCGCGCAGAATTTCCATCACGTCATTGCCTTCCTTCTCGCAGAAGGGGCAGGCGCCGCGACGGAAAACCCAGTCTGTGCCGCACAGCGAGCAGTGCAGGTGCTTCTTGCCCCCGCCCCCCGCCAGGAATGCGTTTTTCTCGTCGAAAACAGGCCTGTCAAGATACGCAATGGACGGGCTGGACCCGCAGACAGGGCAATAGCCGTGCCTCCAGGCGCCATCCGCATTCCAGGGCGCATCCTTCCCGTCGCCGCCAGGACGCATGAGCACCAGTGCCCGCAGAACGGGCCCCAGAATGAAGCCGAACGCAAAAAGCAGCACCGGCAGCGGCACGCCGGCATCAGCGGCGGCCTTTTCCAGAACGGCCGTTTTTTCGTTCAGCATTCCTTCTGCCAGAACCTCCAGAGCCGCGGTCCGTTCCCGGGCGGCATCCTCTTCCTGCGGCACGGCAAACATGCGGCGCAGGCCATCCATATGCGGCCTGGTCACCGTCTGCGCCTCCAGCAGCGGCAGGATGGTTTCCGCCGCCGCCCGCAACGGGGCGGCAATGCCTGTCAGTGGCTGTTCCGCCAGCAGGGGAAAGCCCTGGGCCGCCCGCTCCCGATCCATTTCGGGCAGGCGGAGCGTCGTTTCCTCCAGCAGAGGCCGCAGCGTCTGCGGCAGGGCCGCACGCGCCGTCAGCAGCGGAGCAAACATGTTCAGAACAGGGCCAAGAACAGGACGACGTGCAAGGATACCGGCAATGGTCTCCTCCACACTTTGACAGGAAAGGGCCATGGAATCTCCGAAGGAATGGGGTGACAGATGCGTTGCAGCGACGGACGGCCTAGCCGAAGGTCGCGTATTCGTGATAGTACTGGGCCTCTTCCGCAAGCAGATAGATCACGCTTGTTTCATCGGGATCAGCCAGGAAGGCCTTGGGATGGGTCTTTTTGACCGTTTCCAGGCGCTTCTTGGCCATGGCCAGTATCTCGTCACGTTCGCCAAAGGCCATGGCCCCGGTGGGGCAGGTCTTGACGCAGGCGGGCAGCATGCCCGCGCTGATGCGGTCGATGCACATATCGCACTTGGTCAGGGTTTTCCTGGCCTTGTCGTAGCGGGGAATATTGTACGGGCAGGCATGGATGACATCAGCCACATCCTGCTCGCTCAGTTTGCTGACCTTGTCGGTCACCAGCACGGCACCGGTCTTGGCGTCCTTGATCAGGGCGCCGGGCACGGCCATGTCGGCCACGTCCACGCAGATGGGCTGCACGCAGTGGCGGCACTGGTCGGGGAAGAAGTTCCAGACCACGTTGCCCTTGTCGTCCAGATGCTCGTGGAAGCGCACGATCTTGTAGTTATTGGGATTGAGATCCGGGGGATTCTGGTGACTGCCCCGCTGCTTGGTCACGTTGGCAGGCAGGTCGTGCCATTCCTTGCAGGCCAGCTGACAGCCGCGGCATGCCGTGCACCGGGTGGTATCTATCAAAAAGGCTTTCGGCATTTTCTTGCTCCTTGGGGGGCGCGCCCCGAAGGGCGCGCCCTGTGCTGGTTAGCCAATTTCCGTCAACTTATCGGCCTTGCGAATGTTCACGCAGCAGACCTTGGCCTCGGGGATGGTCGTGTTGGGGTCACACGCCACAATGGTCAGACGGTTGGTAGCGTCACCACACTTGGGAGTGGTCCAGCCGTAGGCAAAGGGCATACCGATGAGGTGTACCGTCTTGCCCATGACCTTGAAGGGACGAAGCCGCACCGTCACCATGGCAATGGCTTCCACCCGGCCGCGGGCGCTTTCCACGATGACGCCGTCACCGTTGGCAATGCCCTTTTCCTTGGCCAGCTCATGGCTGAGTTCCACATAGAGCTGCGGTTCAGCTTCGAGCAGGTTGGGAACGTTACGGGTTTCGCCGCCGCCGCACCAGTGTTCGGTCATGCTGTAGGTAGTCAGGACGATGGGATACTTGGGATCCGCCGCCTTGGCGACCTTGTCCATATCACTGGTATGGAACTTGTAGACCGGGCTGCGCAGCTGCTTGGAGAAGGGATGCTTCGCCAAGGGCGTTTCCGCCGGCTCGTAGTGCTCGGGGAACGGGCCGTCCAGGCGGCCGGGACCGTAGAGCTGGGCATAGCCGTCGGTGGTCATGATAAAGGCCAGCTTGCCGTTCTTGGTATCAGCCTGAGGTGCCCACGGGCCGTCCGGCACGTCGCCCACCCACTTCTTGCCGTCCCATTCGATGACGGCCTTCTTGGGATTGAAGGGCTTGCCGTTGAGGTCCACGGAAGCACGGTTGTAGAGGATGCGGCGGTTCACCGGCCAGCACCACGACCAGTTGGGATACAGGCCGATGGCAGCCTGCATGGGCGTCTGGCTGGGGTCACGGCGCTTGGACTTGTTGCCGTCTTCCTCGGTGTAGCTGCCGGCATACAGCCAGTTGAGGGACGAGGTGGTGCCGTCGGCCTGGAGATTGCCGAAGGCCGGAACCAGGTCGCCCTTCTTGTAGGTCTTGTTGCCGACCTTGGTATCGGCCCAGAAGAAGCCGTTGATGCGGCGGGTCCACTCTTCGGCATCGAACTTCTGGGGCCAGTTCAGGTTGAGCAGGGCTTCGGGCAGGCGACCGCCCTCGGCCTTGTACATTTCGCGCAGCTTGTTGATGAGCGGCACGAACATGTCGGCGAAGTTGCGGGCTTCACCCGCCGGCTCCACCGCCTTGTCAAACCACTGCAACCAGCGGCCGCTGTTGCTGATGGTGCCGGCCTTTTCCACACGATGTGCGGACGGCAGCAGGAAGACTTCCGTCTTCACCTTCTTGGGGTCCACCCCCTTGCGGCGCCAGTTGTCCGTGGTTTCGGAGTTGTGGATTTCCGCGCAGACCATCCAGTCCAGATTGTCCAGGGCCTTGCGCATCTTGTTGGTGTTGGGGAAGCTGTTCATGGGATTGACGCCGAAGATGAAGCCACCCTTGATCTTGCCATGATACATCTTGTCCATGACATACATGTAGGAGTAGTCAGCTCCGGGTTCGCCCTTGGGCAGCAGGCCGTAGCAGAAATCATTCTCCTTGGTGGCCGCTTCCCCGAACCAGCCCTTGAGCAGGCTGGTCATGTACTTGGGCCGGTTGCCCCACCAGTTAGCACTGTTGGGAATCTTGGTCACCGGCGTATTGGCCTTGTTGAACTGGGCCAGGGTCTGCCACGGGGCCAGCGGCAGGCCGATGTAGCCGGGCAGCACATGGTACAGCAGGGCATGGTCCGTGGACCCCTGCACATTGGGTTCGCCGCGCAGGGCGTTGATGCCGCCGCCGGCCACACCGATGTTGCCCAGCAGGAGCTGCACCAGCGTGGAGCAGCGGATGTTCTGCACACCCACGGTATGCTGGGTCCAGCCCAGGGCATACAGGATGGTCCCGGCCTTGTCGGGCCGGCCCGTGGCGCAGAAGTGCTTGTAGACCTTGAGCAGGTTTTCTTCGGAAACGCCCGTCACATCGGACACGTTCTTCAGGGTGTAGCGCGAATAGTGCTTCTTCATGAGGTTGAAGACGCAGCGTTCGTGCTTCAGCGTGGGGTCGCGCAGGGGCGCGCCGTCGGCATCCTTTTCAAAGGCCCACTTGCTCTGGTCGTACTTGCGCGCCTTGGCATCGTAGCCGCTGAAGAGGCCGTCCTTGAAGGCATAGCCCTTGCCGACGATGAACGAGGCGTTGGTATAATTGACAACGTAATCACGGAAATAGCTGTTCGTTTCCAGGATATAGTTGACCATGCCGCCCAGGAAGGCGATGTCCGTGCCGGAGCGCAGCGGCACATGATAATCGCAGCGGGCGGACGTACGGGAGAACTTGGGGTCAACGTGAATGAGCACGGCCCCGTTGTCCTTTGCCCGCATGATCCACTTGAACGAAACAGGATGATGTTCAGCGGCATTACTGCCGATAATAAGAACCACGTCGGCATTCTTGATGTCGATCCAGTGGTTGGTCATAGCACCGCGTCCGAACGACTCTGCCAGAGCCGCAACAGTGGGGCTGTGTCAGACCCGTGCCTGGTGGTCCATCTGGACAACACCCAGGCCGCGCATGGCTTGATGGATGACGGCGCATTCCTCGTTGGAGGCATGCGAGGTACCCATCATGAAAATGCTTTCCAGACGGTTGACCGTCTGGCCTTTTGCGTTCTTGAGAATCAGGTCCTTGTCGCGCGTATCCTTCACGCGGCGGGCAATCTTCTCAAGCATCCATCCCCAGTCCTTTTCTTCCCACTTGTCACTGTAGGGAGCACGATACAGCGGCTTGGTGAGGCGGTGCGGATTGGTATACATGGAGAACAACGCTGCACCCTTGGCGCACAGCGATCCCTCGTTGACCGGAAAATCGGGATCCCCCTCCGTGCTCACCAGCTTGCCATTGCGCACATAGGCGATAACCTGGCAGCAGACCGCACAGAAGGGACAGACCGTCACGACTTCCTTGGCGCCTTCAATCTTGAGGCTGCCGGCGTAGGCCTTTGCCTCGCCGAGATTGAGGCCGAACTGGCTGAGCGAAAGGCACAGGGCGCTTATGCCGGCCAGTTTCAGGAACTCTCTTCGTGTGTAGCTCATAGGCTTCTCCTGAATCAGCGTAAACACAGACTCCGCCGGACCATCGGGCCACCCTCAGGCCCCGGCCCGGCCCGCTGCCAGACCCTTTTGCCGGCTGACAAAAGGTATGGCAGTCTGGACTCTTACGTTATGCAAAAAAACCGCCTTCCGCAAGGCCGGACACGGAAAAAACACTGTGCCGAAATTCTCATGCAGCGCCCTTCTGCCGCCCAAAAGACGCCGCCTTCGCCGGCTGAACCGCAGCCTGACGGCACGAACGGCTTCCCGCCGTTCCCGCCGCAGGCAAAAACGGCATTTCGCTAAAAAAATTTCCCTGCCCGGCCCTCCGGCGCCGCCCGTGTTCCAGGCACAGCATCCTTCGTTCCCGACTGAACAAGGGCACAAAAAAAAGAGGGAGCGCCGCGGACCATGCGGCACTCCCCCCTTCCTGGTCTGCTCCCGGCGGCTGTCCGCCGGACAAGCCTGCCCAGGGAACGCGGGGCAGATCATTCCCCGCCGTGCTTGTCTCCCATCCAGCCTTCCAGGGCATCAATGATCTTGCGTGCCTGATCCGCACTGGAAATGGTGAACTTGGACTGCATGCGGTACTCTCCGCCCACCTTCTTGTAGCGCCGGATGACGTACTTGTCCGGCCCGTAGGCATCGGCCTGGGGCCGCCATTCCTGATAGCGGAACAGAATGGTGGTCCAGGCTCCCTTGCTGAGGATGACCTTGTCCAGTTCGTTGATGATGGTGATGCCGTTCTCCTCATAGTGAACGGTCAGTTCGTCGATGGTCTCGTTCAAGGTTCTTGCTCCTGAGCATGCGGCTCCTGGCCGCACGCACTTGGGGGAAATCCCCGCTTCGTTGATGGCATTCCGTTTTCCCCGCACACACGGCCCGCCATGGCGGCCCGCAGGAAAAACGCCCCCTCCGCCCGGCCTGCCGGTCCACCGGCGTCAGCGGCAGCCATGACGGCGGGCTGAAGATAGCCGTTTCAGGATATCCCCGCAAGAGGACTTCCCGAAGCGTCTCAGCGCACGGCCCGCTGGGCCGCCAGCAGCGGCAGGACGTAGCGCTCCACAGGCGCAAAGTCATCCCGCAGGGGAGGCGTCCCCCCGGAACTGACAGACAGCCTGGCACCCAGCATGAAGGCCAGCTCCGGCCGCATGTCCTGCGCAGACGCATGCCACCAGTCTCCCCGCGGCTGCGGCAATGCCAGCAGCATGAGATTCTGGAGGCTGTCGGGGCGGTAGGGCTGCCCCACGCCAAAGACATGCACTTCCGCGAACTGGCCGGCCAGGGCGGCGTATATGCCCTGAAACAGGCGGGCATCCCGGCCTTCGGCCGCGCCGATGACATTCATGAGCACGGCGCCATCCGGGGCCACCGCCCGGCGCAGGGCCGCCGCGGCCTCCTGCGTGCCCAGATGAAAGGGCACGGTATAGCAGGAATTGAACACATCCACAAAAATCAGGTCATAGCGCTCGCCCTGCCGCTCCAGAAAGGCCCGGGCATCGGCATGCACCACCCGCAGGCGCGCATCGTCCGTATCAAGGGCAAAATAGTCGCGTGCCACGCGGGTCATGGCGGGGTCCAGCTCCACCACCGTGCATTCCAGACCGTCCGCCTCCAGACCGGAGCGGCCGGCCAGCAGCCACTTGGGCACGGAATAGCCTCCGCCGCCCAGCATGAGCACGCGCCGCGCCCCGGGCACCAGCCACGTCCCCAGCGCAAAATAGCGGGTATAGGGGAAATAGAGTTCCTGCGGATCGTCCAGATACATGCCGGACTGGCTGAAGCCGGGGTCCGTGGCCATGAAACGCACAGGACGCGCCCCGTCATGTGTATCCCACAGGCGGATGCTGTTGCAGGCGCTTTCCAGCAGCAGCCACGGCGCCCTGTCCGCCCGCCCCGCACCGGCCGCCATGAGCAGCAGGCAAAGCAGAAAAAGCCCCGCGCGCAGCAGCGTTGCCCCCCACGGGCGCAGGGGAGAGGCCAGCAGGGCCAGCAGCAGCATGCTCAGTGTCACCCCCCAGAGGATGACGCTGCTGGGCAGCCACGAAATGAGCACAAAGCCGCCCAGGAAGGTGCCCGCAATGCTGCCGGCGGTGGACAGCGCATACAGCCTGCCCACGGTGGCCCCCGCCGTTTCCAGACGGGCCAGACGCAGGCGGATGATGTAGGGACCAAGCATGCCGCAGCACAGGCCCGGCAGGGCAAAGACTCCCACAGCCGCCGCCAGGGCTGCCAGATACAGATTGTCAATGGTCATGGTACGGCTGCCGATGAGCTGATGGCAGGATGCCGTCACGGCACAGCTGACACCGGCCAGGGTCAGCACATGTCCGAGCACCCGCCGGGAAAGCCACCTGTCCGCCAGCCGTCCCCCGACGTAGCCGCCCAGGGCCAGACAGGCCAGCACCACCCCGATGAGGCTGGTCCAGACCACGGTGGAGGTGCCCACATGGGGCGCCAGCACACGCGCGCCCACCATTTCCAAGACCATGATCAGGAGGCCGCTGCAGAACATGAGCAGCTCAGGCATGCCGATCCTCCCCGCCGCGCTCCCGCCGCGCCTCGAAAAACGCCCGCAGCAGCGCCGCACAGTCCGCAGCCAGAACGCCGCCCATGTGCCAGACCCGGTGCTGGAGAAAGGGCTGATCCAGGGTCTCGGCACAGGAACTCACCGCCCCGGCCAGCCTGTCTGCCGCGCCATAGACCACGCCGGCCAGTCGGGCATGGGCCAGGGCCGCCGCGCACATGGCGCAGGGTTCCAGCGTGACCACCAGCACGCAGCCGCCCAGACGATAATTGCCCAGCGCCGCACCGGCAGCACGCAGGGCCAGCACCTCGGCGTGGGCCGTGGGATCATGCAGGGCCACGGGCCGGTTGTGGGCGCGGGCCAGCAGGCGACCGTCCGCCGCCACCACCAGGGCACCCACAGGCACCTCGCCCTGGGCGGCCGCCAGGCGCGCCTGATCCAGCGCCAGGCGCATGAGGCCGTCCCAGCTCCGGCCTGGAGGCGGTGACGGGCACGGCCCCAGGCGGGGCATGACCCAGGGCGCGCACGCCGCAGCCACGTCCGGGCCGTCTGCCGCGGGCATGCGCCGCGCGGCGTCTACAGAATGATGATCTTGCACAGATGGTCCACAACCTGCTCGGGAGTATCACAGACCGTGATGAGGCGGCTGATTTCCTCGCTGCTGATGTAGCCCCGCTCCACCATGCTGGTCCTGAGCCAGTCCAGCAGGCCCTGCCAGTAGCGGCTGTCATAGAGGATGATGGGGAAGGGGCGGATGCGGCCGGTCTGGGCCAGCACAAAGGCTTCGGACAGTTCGTCGATGGTGCCCATGCCGCCGGGCATGACCACATAGGCCATGGCATACTTGACGAACATGAACTTGCGGATGAAGAAATAGCGGAAGTCGCAGCGCGTGGTCACATAGGGATTGCAGCCCTGCTCATGCGGCAGATGGATGTGCAGCCCCACAGACACGCCGCCGGCCTCGGTGGCGCCCTTGTTGGCAGCCTCCATGATGCCGGGGCCGCCGCCGGTGATGATGCCGTAGCCCTTTCCGGCCAGCAGGCCGGCCATCTTTTCGGCCGCCTGATAGGCGGCATCGTCGGGATGGGAACGGGCCGAACCAAAAATAGAAATGCACGGGCGGTCCAGGTGATTGAGCGTATCCAGCGCTTCCACCATTTCGCCCATGATGCGGAAGGTGCGCCATGATTCCGTAGTAACGGAAGTGATGTCATCCACAAGATTCTGTTGCAGTTCGGGCATGCCAAGCCTCCTCTGGGCACAGCAGGGTGTGCCGGTTGTGTTTGCGCGAGTATACGTGCCGGCCCGCCGGGCGTCAAAACCTATCCCGTTCCTGCGGCCTTCCGGCCATGCCGGATGGATGCTTGCGCTCCCCGCGGATGCGGGGCATAGTAGCCCATCGTCCGCGGCTACGGCCGCCAACCTATGCAAAGGGGACACCCATGAAGGTGCAATTTCTGGGGGCGGCACAGACCGTCACCGGGTCCTGTTACGTCATCGAGGCCTGCGGCAAGCGCTTCTGCGTGGACTGTGGCATGCATCAGGGCAACAAGGCCATCGAAGACCGTAACCGCGACACCACGGTCTACCGCCCCGAAGCGCTGGACTTCATTCTGGTGACACATGCCCACATAGACCACTCCGGCCTCATCCCGCTCATGGTCAAGGACGGTTTCAGCAAGCCCATCTACTGCACCCCGGCCACCAGCGAGCTGCTGGAACTCATGCTCCAGGACAGCGCCCACATCCAGGAAATGGAAGCAGAATGGGAAGCCAAGAAATACAGCCGGCGCGGCCTCAAGAATCCGCCGGAAGCCCTCTATACCACCGACGATGCCGCCAGGGCCGGCACCCTGGTCAAGACCGTGCAGTATCACGACACCTTCGAGCCGGCGCCGGGCATCAAGGTCACCTACTATGACGCCGGGCACATCCTGGGGTCCGGTACGCTGCGCATCGAGGCCAACGAAAACGGCAAGACCACCAGCATCATCTTTTCCGGCGACATCGGCCGCCCGCAGGCCCTCATTGTGCGCGATCCCGAAACGCCCCCGCGGGCGGACTACGTGTTCATGGAGTCCACCTACGGCGACCGCAACCACAAGAACGAAAGCACCAGCGACGATGAACTGGCCGACGCCATTGCCTACAGCCACAGCAAGGGCGAAAAGGTCATCATCCCGGCCTTTGCCGTGGAACGCACCCAGGAAATCCTCTATTGCCTGCATGTGCTGCACAATCAGGGGCGCCTGCCCGACGACATGCCCGTATTTGTGGACAGTCCGCTGGCCATCCGGGCCACGGAGGTCTTCAAACGGCACCGCAACCTCTTTGACGAGGATGCCACGCGCCTGCTGAGCAAGGGCGAGGACCCCTTTGAACTGCCCAATCTGAAATATACGCTCAATGTGGCCGAATCCCAGGCCATCAACGAATATCAGGGTCCGGCAGTGGTCATCTCGGCCAGCGGCATGTGCAATGCGGGCCGCATCAAGCATCACCTCAAGCACAATCTCTGGCGGCCCGGTGCCAGCATTGTCTTTGTGGGCTATCAGGCCGTGGGCACCCCCGGGCGCAAGATCGTGGACCAGGCCAAGAAGATCACGCTCTTTGGCGAAGACGTGAACGTGGCCGCGCGCATCTATACCATCGGCGGCTTTTCCGCGCATGCCGGGCAGAGCCAGCTGCTGGACTGGCTGAAGCCGCTGGTGGGCAAGGAAACCAACGTGGTGCTGGTGCACGGCGAAGAAAAGGCCCAGACCACCCTGGCCGGTCTCATCAAGGAAAACTACGGCATTACGCCGCTCATTCCCGGCTATCTGGAAGAAATGACCCTGGAAGGCTGCACCCTGTGCGAAACCGTCACCCACGAGGCCAAGGCCCATCCGCGCGTGGACTGGGACTTCCTTACCAGCGAGGTGGAGCGCAAGTGGGGCATGTTCAAGGGCAAGCTGGCCGATCTGGAACAGCGCCCCTGGGTGGAACAGACCGAATTGCAGGATGCTCTGGAAAAGATGGATTACGCCCTGACGCGGCTTATTTCCCGCATGTAATCTTCCGGCGGCGGGGCACAGCCCCGCCGTCTCCGCCAGCAGCACAACAGGATCACTATGCGTATCATTGCCGGAACTCTGGGCGGACGCCGCCTGCGTACCGTGGAAGGCGAGGGCTATCGCCCCGCCATGGGCAAAACCCGCGAGGCCCTGTTTTCCATGCTCCTGTCCCGGGGGCTGGACTGGGACGGCCTGCGGGTGCTGGACCTTTTTGCCGGCAGCGGCAGCCTGGCCTTTGAATGCCTGAGCCGGGGCGCCGCCGAGGCCCTGCTGGTGGAAAATGCCCTGCCTGCGGTAAAATGCCTGCTGCGCAATATCGAGGACCTGGGCCTGACGGACAGGGCGCACCTGGTACGGGACGACGTGCGCAAGGTACTGCTGCGTCCGCCCCACTATCCCTACGGTCTGGTCTTTCTGGACCCGCCCTACCGCAAAAATCTCTGCAACATGGCCCTTACGGGCCTGGTGGAACGCGGCTGGCTGGCTTCCGGCGCCATGGTCTGCGCGGAAGTGGAGCTGGGCGCCCCCGTCAGCGCCCCCCCGCAACTGGAACTGCTGACCGAACGGACCTTCGGCCAGACTCGCATCATCCTATGGACACTGGCAGCATGAAAATCGCCCTCTATCCCGGAACATTCGATCCCCTGACCAACGGCCACATCAGCCTTATCCGGCGCGGTCTGGAAGTGTTTGACCAGATCATCGTGGCCGTTGCCGACAATACGCCCAAAAAGCCCCTGTTCACCCAGGAAGAACGTGTGCTCATGGCCAGAGAGGCTCTGGCCGGGGAAGCCAACGCCCTGGTGGAACCCTTTTCCGGGCTGACCGTGGACTATGCGGCCCAGCGCGGCGCCTGTGCCATTCTGCGGGGCCTGCGCGCCATCAGCGATTTTGAATACGAATTCCAGCTGGCTCTCATGAACCGGCGCCTCCAACGCCATATTCAGACCGTCTTTCTCATGACCGACTACCAGTGGCTCTTCATCAGCTCCACCATTGTGAAGGCTGCCGCCAGCCACGGCGCGGACATCAAGGGCCTGGTGCCGGAAAACATTCGCCGCTGCCTGGAAGCAAAGCATGCCAACGGCGAAGTGCGCCAGGGCACCCCCTGCCTCTCCGCCCCCTTCGGCGGCTTTCGCCGGACGGACAGGGAATGACGGCGCCTCTGCCGGTCATCTGCCTTGCCGGCCCCACCGGCTGCGGCAAGACCGAAGCCGCCATCCAGCTGGCCCATGCCCTCGACGGCGAAATCGTCAATGCCGATTCCCGGCAGGTCTATGCCCGCTTTCCGCTGATCACGGCCCAGCCCTCGCCGGAGGAGCAGGCCGCCTGCCCGCATCATCTCTACGGCTTTCTGCCCACGGACAGGAAGATCAGCGCCGGACGCTGGGCCGAGCGCGCGGTGGCTGCGGTGCGGGACATCCTGGCCCGCGGCCGGACGGCCATTGTGGTGGGCGGCACAGGGCTGTATTTTCAGACCCTGCTGCACGGCATTGCGGCCATTCCACCCGTACCGCCGGAAGTGACGGCCCGCTGGGAAGCCCGCCTGGCACAGGAGGGCGCTCCGGCCCTGCACGCCCTGCTGGCCAGCCACGATCCGGCCTATGCCGCACGCATCCATCCCAATGACCGCCAGCGCATTGTGCGCGCTCTGGAAGTACACAGCGCCACCGGCCGGCCCTTCAGCTGGTGGCATGATCATGCCATGAGCGCCCCCTTCTGCGCCGGACCGCTCTTCTACATGGCGCCCACGCTGGACTGGCTCACGCCCCGCCTTGCCCGTCGCATTGACCTCATGCTGCGCAACGGCGCCCTTGACGAGGCCCGCGCCGCCCGGCAGGACAATGACGACCCCGCCGCGCCGGGCTGGTCCGGCATCGGCTGTGCCGAGGTGCTGGCCCACCTGCGGGGCGAGCTGACGCTGGACGCCTGCCGCCAGCTCTGGCTGCACCATACCCGTGCCTACGCCAAGCGGCAGCTCACCTGGTTCCGGGGCCGTCCGCAGGCCCGGCCCTGCCCGCCGGCGGACAGCGCCGCCCTGCTGCGCCTCATCCGGCAGCAGCGGCCCTGACGCGCCCGCCTGTTTCCCAACTATCTGCCGCCTGTCTCCCCCCCGCCTGCCGGCTGGCTGCCCGACGGGTGCGGCCTTTCCCCGCCAGCAGCACCTGCTCCGCGCCGGCACGTTTCCACCCGCTACGGTCATGGCGCGCGCCCCTGCGCCGCCAGGCGGCGCAGGATGCCTGCTGCCCTTTCGCCCGGCAAGACAGCAGGGCGGCAAAGGCCCCTGCTGCCCCGGCCGTCTGTTCCCGCGTTCTGTCCCTTGTTGCCCTCTCTTTACCTTGACGCAACCATGCTCTGCGGGTAAATTCGGCACGTAATAGCATTTGTCCCGCTTTCGCAGGCACACAGCCTTCCGGCTGCCTGCATCACGTTTCTCAGGGGAATCTCTATGCGGTATTTATCCCGGTTCCTGTCAGGCATGCTGCTTGTGCTTGCCTCCTGTCTGCTGCTCGTTCCACCGGCTTCGGCAGACGAGCCGGCGCTGGAAGAAACCAGCAGCGGTGCGCCTTCGGCCATCATGATGCTGCCTGCCACAGAGGCCATGTCGCCCAAGGGCAGCAGCATGAAACCCGTCGTCTTCAATCACCTGCTGCACGAACGGAAAATTGAGGACTGTACCGCCTGCCACCATACCGGCGATCCGCAGAAATGCGGGGAATGCCATTCGCTGGAAGGCAAGAAGGAAGGGGGCTACGTCACCCTGGAACGGGCCATGCACGCCCGTGTCATCACCTCCCGCACCGGCGGCGTGGTGCCCAACAGCTGCGTGAGCTGTCACGAACGCCAGCTGAAGCAGCGCCAGTGCGCCGGCTGCCACAGCCTTGTCAAGCCCTCCCGCGATGACCGCTGGTGTGCCGTCTGCCATACCGTCACCAAGGACATGACGGCCGATCAGCTGCGCCAGGCCGCCATGGGCACCCTGCCGGACGAGGAACGCGAAGCCCTGGCCGTGAAGACCGTGCTGGAAAAGCGCTATGCCACGCCGCTGCGGCCGGAATTCCTGCCCACACGCCTGCGTCTGGACAGCCTGTCCCACAAGTACGGCCCCAACTATTTCGGACATCGCCGTCACGTGGCCTCGCTCATGAGCCGCATCGAGGGGGACAATCTGGCCGCGGCCTTCCACACCGATCCGGCCACGCTCTGCACGGCCTGCCATCACAACAGCCCGGCTTCGGCCACGCCGCCGCCCTGTGCCAACTGCCACGGCACGCGCCCCGATCCCACCGATCCCGGCAAGCCCGACCTCAAGGCCGCCTATCACCTGCAGTGCATGGGCTGCCATGACGCCATGCAGGTGGCACGCCCCATCAAGACCAACTGTGTCAGCTGCCACAAGCCCATTCACCAGTAGCCGCAGGGGATCATCATGAATCGCAGAAAATTCCTTGCCCTTCTCGGCTCTGCCGGCGTCACCGGTGCCCTGGCCGGTCCCGTGCCGACAGCGGCCAAGGGCCATGTCTTTCCTGGTTACCCGGACAGCTATGGCGTTCTTCACGACGTTACCCGCTGCATCGGCTGCCGGCAGTGCGAAGAAGCCTGCAATGCCGTCAATCATCTGCCCCAGCCTGAAATTCCCTTCAGCGACAGGGACATCCTGGGCGTACGCCGGCGCACGTCTGCCTATCAGTGGACCGTGATCAATCAGTACACCATTGACGACAAGCCCTTTTTCCGCAAGCTGCAATGCTTTCACTGCAACGAGCCGGCCTGTGCCTCGGCCTGCTTTGCCAAGTGCTTTTCCAAGAATCCCGACGGCAGCGTTTCCTATAACGGTGACCACTGCGTGGGCTGCCGTTACTGCATGATCGCCTGTCCCTTCTATGTTCCCGGCTTCCAGTACGACGAACCCTTCGACCCCCTGGTGCAGAAGTGCACCTTCTGCAAGTCCCGGCTGGACGAAGGGCTGCTGCCCGGCTGTGTGGAGGCCTGCCCCATGGATGCCCTGACCTTCGGGCACCGCAACGACCTCATCAAGCTGGCCCATCGCCGCATCGAGGAAAATCCGGGCCGCTATTCCGACTATATCTATGGCGAAAACGATGCCGGCGGCACGGCCTGGATGGTTCTGGCCCCGGCCAGCCGCCAGACGGCGGGCAAGGCCCACCTCACCCCCTACGAGGCATCGGGGGTCATGCACGACCTGGGGCTGGACACCCACCTGGGCGATCAGCCCATGGGCGAACTGACCTATGGCGCCCTGGGTACCGTGCCGCTCATTGTGGCCTTCTGGCCCATTCTCATCGGCGGGATATACGGCATCACCAAGAGCCGCGAGGCCCGCAACGAAATGCGCAACAAGATCATGCGCGCCGCCGTGCGCCAGGACATGGCCGCTGCCATGGACGACGCCGTGCGCCGCATTGAACGCGATCAGGGTCCCGAAGCGGCCGAAGCGGCCCGCAAGGCTCTGGAAGACGCCGTGGAAGAACGCCGGCTGGCCGCCCTGGACGCTGCCCAGCTGGCCCGCAAGGAGGACCACTAATGGCAGGACATTACGACATTCCCATGCCCACACGGGAGAAGATGCTCAACCTGTCGCCCTTCTTCCGGCCGACTCTGGGCAATATTCTCACCTACATCATCCTTGCCGTTGGTCTGGTGGTCACCATCCTGCGTTTCACCAAGGGTATCGGGGCCGTCTCCAACCTTGACGACAACTACCCCTGGGGCATCTGGATCGGCTTTGACCTGCTCTGCGGGGTGGCCCTGGCCGCCGGCGGCTACTTTACCACCGTGGCCTGCTACGTCATCGGCCTCAAGCGTTTTCACTCGGCTGTGCGGCCGGCCGTGACCACGGCCTTTCTGGGCTATTTCTTTGTGGTGGTGGCCCTGCACTATGACCTCGGGCACCCGCTGCGCCTGCCCTATGCCTTCTTCTTTCCGGGCACCACGTCCGTACTTTTTGAAGTGGGCCTGTGCGTGGCAACCTATGTGACGGTGCTGTTCTGCGAATTCTCGGTCATGCCCATCGAATGGCTGGCCTACCGCTTTCCCATACTGCGGGTCTTTCACAAGCTCATCACCAAGACCGTCATCCTGCTGACCATCTTCGGCGTGACGCTCTCCACCCTGCATCAGTCCTCCCTGGGGTCGCTCTTCCTCATTGCGCCCGGCAAGCTGCATCCGCTGTGGTATTCGCCCTTCATGCCCATGTTCTTCTTTGTCAGCTCCATGGCGGCCGGCGCTTCCATGGTCATCTTTGAAGGCATGCTGGCCCACCGCGGCCTGAGCTTCTACATGGATACCAATCATGCCAAGGATGCCCACCTGGTCACCCTGAGTTTCGGCCGGGCGGCTTCCTTCATCCTGGTGGGCTATTTCATGCTCAAGCTCATCGACATGCTGGTGCAGAACAATCTGTCCTATCTGCCCACGGTCTACGGCGCCATCTGGCTGGTGGAAATGCTGGGCTTTGTGCTGCTGCCGGCCTTCATCTATGCCAAGGGCGCACGGGACGGCAGCGCCCGCACCTGTCAGATCGCCTCGGTCATCACCGTGCTGGGCATCATCTTCAATCGCTTCAATGTGAGCATGGTGGCCTTCAACTGGCAGCTGCCGGCCGATCAGCGCTACTTCCCCAGCTGGGAGGAAGTCACGGTGTCCATCTTCATTGTGACGCTCATCATCACGGTCTACCGCTTCATCGTCTATCACATGCCGGTGCTGTACGAACACCCGCACTTCCGGCATCACGGTTAGGGAGGGAACATGGAATTCCAGACCTTCTACGACTACTTTCTGCATACCAAGGAATGGGCCTATCTGCTCATGTTCCTTACCCTTCCGCTGTATGTTCTCTTCTGGAACCTCTTTCTCTACCGGCCCGGCAATGACAAGCGCAAGCGGCGTCGCAGCCGGAGCAAGGCAGTACGGTAACGCACAACAGGGGCGCGGCCTGACCGCGCCCCTTTTTACAAGGAGACGACGCTATGTGTCTCGCCATTCCGGCCCAGATTGTGGAATTGCAGGAGGCGGGCATGGCCCGCGTGCGCGTGGGAGAAAGCCAGACCTTTCTCACCGCGTCCATGATGCTCCTGCCTGAAGAACCCAAGGTGGGCGACTATGTCATCGTGCATGCGGGCTTTGCCCTGCATGCCCTCACGCCCGAAGAAGCCCGCGAAAACCTGGCGGCACTGCGGGAACTGGTAGAAGCCGACGAGGGCCGGCCCGCCCCGTTCTAGCACGGGCAGGTCCTCCCGACGCGGCCTGTCCGCCGGCAGGCGCTGCCATGGCAGGCCCGGCGGCTGCCACCCCCTTTTCCGGTCACGGCCACGCCGCCCGGGGCAGGCACGGGCAGGGCCGCCTCCCTGCCGGACAGGAAACACCATGGTCAGAAAAAGGGGCACGGGCAGGGCCGAAAACAGGGACAGCCACAGCACAGGGACCGATCCCGTCTTTCCCGCAGCAGCGGCCGGCGCCACGGCCGGCTGACCGTTCCGGCGCATGCGGGGGCCGCCGGGCCATTGCTTGACTTTACTGTCGTCTTTGCGGAAAATTACCGCCTTACGTTGTTATCAGGGAGCCATCATGAGCGACTATAAAAAAAGCCTGAACCTGCCTCAGACCGCCTTCCCCATGAAGGCCAATCTTGCCCAGCGCGAGCCGAAGATGCTCAAGCACTGGGAAGACATTGACGCCTGCCGCGCCATGATCGAGCACGATACCCACAAGGGCACCTTCGTGCTGCACGACGGACCGCCCTACGCCAACGGGCACATTCACATGGGCACGGCCCTCAACAAGATTCTCAAGGATATCATCATCAAGGCCCGCAACATGCAGGGCCACGAGGCCCGCTACGTGCCCGGCTGGGACTGCCACGGCCTGCCCATCGAACTCAAGGTCGAGCAGGAACTGAAGGAAAAGAAGAAGGAGCTGCCCGCCCACGTGGTGCGCAAGTGCTGCCGCGACTATGCCACCAAGTGGATCAATACCCAGCGCAAGGAATTCAAGCGCCTGGGCGTGCTTGGCGACTGGGACAATCCCTATATGAGCATGAAGCCGGAATACGAGGCCACCACGGCCCGCGAGCTGGCCAATTTTGTGGAAAAGGGCAATGTCATCCGGGCCAAGAAGCCCATCTACTGGTGCTGCTCCTGCCACACGGCCCTGGCCGAGGCCGAGGTGGAATACGCCGATCACAGCTCCCCCTCCATCTTCGTGCGCTTTGCCCTTGATGACCCCCGCCTGCCGGAACGCCTGCCCGGCGCCGATCCCGCCCGCGCCTACGTGATCATCTGGACCACCACGCCGTGGACCCTGCCGGACAATATGGCCGTGTGCCTGCATCCGGAATTTGACTATGTGCTGGTGGAAACCGGCGGCGCGCAGTATCTGCTGGCTGCCGAGCTGCTGGAAGGCTGCGCCCGCACCTTCGGCTGGAGCGACGTGCGCGAAATCGCCCGCGCCACGGGCAGCAGTCTGGAAGGACTGGTGGCGCGCCACCCCTTCTACAACCGCCAGTCGCCCCTCATTCTCGGCCGCCATGTGACGCTGGACGCCGGCACCGGCTGCGTACATACCGCCCCCGGTCATGGCCGCGAAGACTATGAAGTGGGCCTGGAATACAAGCTGGACATCTATTCTCCCCTGGACGATGCGGGCCGTTTTCTGCCCAGCGTGGAATTTTTTGCCGGCCTCAATGTCTTTGAAGCCAATCCCCGCGTCATCGACAAGCTGAAGGAAGTGGGCGCCCTGCTGCACGCGGGCACCATTTCCCATTCCTATCCGCACTGCTGGCGCTGCAAGAAGCCGGTGATCTTCCGTGCCACCACCCAGTGGTTCATCAGCATGGAAAAAAACAATCTGCGCCAGCGTGCCCTGGACGCCATCAACAACGAAGTGCGCTGGATTCCCTCCTGGGGACGCGAACGCATCTACAATATGATCGAGTCCCGCCCGGACTGGTGCATTTCCCGTCAGCGGCAGTGGGGCGTTCCCATCATGGCCCTGCTGTGCGAAGACTGCGGTGAGGCCTGGAACGATCCCCAGTGGATGCGGGACCTCACCGAGCGCTTTGCCAAGCACCCCACGGGCTGCGACTACTGGTACGAGGCGCCGCTGGAAGACATTGTGCCCAAGGGCCTGGTCTGCCCCAAATGCGGCGGCACGCACTGGAAGCGCGAAAGCGATATCCTCGATGTCTGGTTTGACTCCGGCACCAGCTGGTCTGCCGTGCTGGAAGCCCGTCCCGATCTCTCCTTCCCGGCGGATCTCTATCTGGAAGGCTCCGACCAGCATCGCGGCTGGTTCCACAGCTCGCTGCTGGTGGCCGAAGGCACCCGCCAGACGCCGCCCTACCGCGCCGTCCTCACGCACGGCTATGTGGTGGACGGCAACGGGCGCAAGATGTCCAAGTCCGTGGGCAATGTCATTGCCCCGCAGGAACTCATCGACAAATTCGGTGCCGAAATCATCCGCCTGTGGGTCAGCTCCGTGGAATACCGCGAGGATGTGCGCATTTCCGATGAAATTCTGGGCCGTCTGGTGGATGCCTATCGCCGCATCCGCAATACGGCGCGCTTCATTCTCGGCAATCTCTTTGACCTGCACCGCAAGGACCTGCTGCCCCTGGATCGCCTGCTGCCCCTGGACCGCTACGCCCTGGACGTGGCAGCCCGCCTGCATGACCGCATCCAGCAGGCCTATGAGGATTACGAATTCCACAAGGTCTATCACTCGCTGCACAATTACTGCACCACGGACCTTTCCGGCGTCTATCTGGACGGCCTCAAGGACCGCCTCTATGCCTCGGCGCCTGCCAGTGTGGAACGCCGCTCCGCCCAGACGGCCCTCTATCTGCTGCTCTGCCTGCTCATCCGCGATATGGCGCCGGTGCTGTCCTTTACGGCCGAGGAAATCTTCCTGGCCCTGCCCAATGACCTGCGTGATGCCGATGTGCCCACGGTCTTTGCCCTGCCCGCCCAGGACAGCACCCCCTACCTGCTGGAAGACGGCGTGCGCGATGACTGGAATGTGCTCATGGCCGTGCGCGGCGCCATGACCCGCGCCATCGAGCCGCTGCGTCGCGACGGCGTGGTGGGCCATTCGCTGGATACGGAAGTGACCCTCTATGTGGCCGATGAACTCCGCGAACGCATCGAAAGCCTGCATGCGGACCTGCGCGAATTCTGCATTGTGTCGCAGATTGGCCTGGCGCCTCTGGCCGAGGCCCCGGACACGGCCCTGCGGGATGCCGACGTGCCCGGCCTGGCGGTGGGCGTGGCCAAGGCCAAAGGGGAAAAATGCGAACGCTGCTGGATATACAGCACGGAACTGGGAACGGATGTCATGCATCCCACTCTCTGCCCGCGCTGCGCGGCCGTCATCAAGGAAATGGGGCAGTGAGCCGCCGCTATCGCCTGCTCGGCGGCTATGCCCTGCTTGCCCTGCTGCTGGACCAGCTGAGCAAGTTCTGGGTCATGGCCGCCATTCCCGAGCATGCCAGCATTCCGGTCATTTCCGGTCTGCTGGACCTCGTCAATATCCGCAACCGGGGGGCTGCCTTCGGCTTTCTCAACCGTTCGGATATTGCGTGGCAGTTCTGGCTGTTTCTGGCAGCCACCCTTGTGGCCGTGGCAGCCATTGTCATGCTGGTGCGTTCCGCACACAGTCAGCCCTGGCTGTGCCGCGGTCTGGGGCTTGTCATGGGCGGTGCGCTGGGCAATCTGGTGGACCGCATACGCTTTCGTGCCGTGGTGGATTTTGTGGATGTCTACGTGGGCACATGGCACTGGCCGGCCTTTAACGTGGCGGATATGGCCATCTGCATCGGGGCGGGCATCTCCTGCCTTGTGCTCTGGCGCATGCCCTCCGAAAACAAGCGAGATGCCGCATGACCTTTGCCTGGTGGCACGTTCTGGTGGCCCTCATTCCCATGCTGCCCACCTTCTGGAGCATTGTGCACATCTGGGGACACCGCTTCGCAAACCCGACCCAGCGCGCCCTCTGGCTGGTACTGGTGGTCTTTCTGCCCGTCATCGGCGGGCTGATCTATATCGTCGCGGGACGCCGCAAGGCCGGTGCTCCGCTGTAGCATTTGAGGTACCCTATGAAAAACATGCGTCGACTTTCCGTCCTCAGCTTTCTCTGCGCTGCCGCGCTCATGAGCGGCTGCGTGGGTGGCACCTCCTCGTCCTCTTCATCCCTGGACCTTGAACAGCGCGTGCAGCAGCAGGACACCCAGCTGCGCCAGATGCAGCCTGCCCAGGCCGAAATGTGGGCACAGGTCCAGGCCATGCGCCAGGAAGTGGATTCGCTCAAGGGGCAGATATATGACCTCCAGCATGCCGGCGGCGCCCGCGCCATGGTGGATCGTCTCAACAAGCATGATGCTGCCCTGCGCCAGATCGAAACCAGCATGGCCCTCAAGTTTGATCTGGGCGATCCTCTGCCCACCCTGCCCGCCGGCAGCACGCCGCCCGCAGCAGCGCCTGCACCCGCAACAATGCCTGCGCCTGCAGCAACGCCGACTTCCGGCGCCTGGGGAGCCGCTCCCGCCGCAGCAGTCGCCACAGCCGCCGGGACCGCTGCCGCTGCCGACGCCTGGGGGCAGCCGGCCCCCGCACCGGCTGCGGGAACGGGCGAAACCTGGGGCCAGCCCGCTTCTGCCGCTGCGGCGCCGGCCGCTCCGGTCACGCCGCCTGACCAGGGAAGCACCTGGGGGCAGCCCACGCCGCAGCCCCAGCAGCAGGCGCCCGTCCCGGCCAAGGATGTGTCCATGGCCCTCTACGATTCGGGCATCAATGCCTTCACCAGCCGCAATTATGCCTCTGCCCAGCGCTCCTTCTCGGACTTCATGAAGAACTATCCCAATCACAGCATGGCTCCAGAAGCGCAGTATCACCTGGCGGAATGCTATTTCCAGCGCAACCAGTTCGCCGATGCCGCCCTGGCCTATGATACGGTCATCAACAAGTACGGCAAATCCTCCCGGACACCCGGCGCCTACCTCAAGCAGGGCATATGCTTCAGCAAGCTCAAGCAGCCCGCAGCCGCCAAGGCCCGCCTGCAGGAGCTGATCAAAAAGTATCCCAATTCGCCGGAAGCGGCCCGCGCCAAGAGCTTCCTCAAGACCAACAAGTAGTCGTACGGCCGTAATGCTCGTACCCGCAGGACCGGAGAGCCTCTCCGGTCCTTTTTTATGCCTGCACGCATTTGCGGACATATGCTGCGGGACACCGTGTCCTGCCTCCCGGCGAGGACAGATCATACGGATGCCTGCGTCACGATGACACACGGGGACGCAGCCGCACTACCCGTACACGCTAGAACGGTACACATGGCACACGCCGTCCTTTCCTTCAGCAAGGTGACTTGCGCATATGCCACCTGAACCCAAGAAAAGCGAACTCGTATTGCGCCCTGGGTGGGGCTGCCGCAGTCTTTCATCCCCAGCCAGAGTGGAAATCAGAACGACGCACAGAACGGGCATTCAGCCTTCTTTTGCCACCATCGCAGCCGACTGCACACGAGGGCATAGTATATTTTGCTGCGTTCTCTAGATGCGCTCAAACATCCAGCAAGCCCCATAAAAAACGTTTCCTCGCCCCAGGCCGCCAGCGAAACGACCATGTCGAAAAAATACTGGCGGCTGGTGCGATTCCCCCTGATGCCTTCCCGCACGGCGCCTGCCGCCTGCCCCTGAAAACACCTGGCAAATGGTTCTTGCCTTCCGCAGGCCGTTCAGAAATCTGAGTGTGTTCACAGACTAACGACTTAGCGTCATTTGTGTGCTATAAAATTACATGAGCGAAAAGCGCTCATGTCCAAAATGTCAATTAATGGAAGTTATCAAGAATGGAGAAAAGTTCAATGAAAACAAAGAGATAAGTATAAATCTTGCTCCTTGCAATTTACGAGACTTACTCCTCGTGGTCGGCCTGCACACGAAAAGGCTATGGCTGCGACTTATACACACAGGGGCTTAATACGGGCGGTAGCAGGCTCATTGGGGCTTCTCCGAGTACTGTTTTGAAGTGGATAAAAGCATTTGCAAAAGCGCACTATGAAAACCCTGTGCTTGGCGATGCCATTATCATTGAGATCGATGAAATGTGACACTACTTAAAGTCAAAAAAACAAGTTATGTATCTGGAAGGCATATCGTAGAGAGACTGGAGAACTCATTGACTGGGAGTGTATCTTGAAGTGTTCGCTGTCTGTAAACTCTGCCAGAACAAATCACAAACGGTGTCCTTGAGCAGAATAACGGAAGGCAAAGGATTGATTTGCACGTTTCAGAAGCAAATCAATAGTCATATCTAAAATCATTGAAATGGAAGCTGGAAAGAATAAAATTATCTTTTAGTTAACACTTCACTTTTTGAAAACAAATAAATACTCGTGGGCAATCAGTAAAAAATTGTACTTCACACTATTTGTTTTCCAGTATCCCGTAGCTTTGCAATTATGTTGTTCTTTTATGATAAGCTCTTTCAACTTAAAACCAGCATCTTCAAAAATACGCATCACGTCAAATGACATTGGTATCATATGACCTTTTTGACGTGTGTCACCCATAAGAACAGCACAGAACTTATCCTTTTTCAGAACACGATAGCTTTCAGTTGATACTTTTTTCATTTCCTCAAGAAAATCTTTGACCTTTAACAAAGATAAATCTTCGGGAATATCCTCACTATACTGAATAATATCGGCATACGGTGGATGAGTACAAATTAAATCAATGCAGTTGTCCGGCACAAAATCAAGGTTTCTCGCATCCCCTTTGTGCAGATACACTTTTCCGTTTGCACCTTCGTATTCAAATGTCGTTTTTTCTTTGCACCGTGCAAGCGCAACATCGTTCACATCCACACCGATAATATTTCTATTTAGCAACTTTGCTTCTACAAGGGTCGTGCCACCGCCTGCAAATTGATCAAGTACCAAGTCTTTCTCTTTTGAATAACGAAGCAAAATGTTTCGAGGAATGTATGGCGACCAATTACCACGCCATGTTGCATCGTGAGTTGCCCAATTGCCACGCTTGGGGAAAGACCAATGCGTAGTCATTTCAAGTTCAAAATCTTCCGGCTCCCATTTTGTGATTTTCTTTGCCATTATTTAAAAACCTCAGTAATAATACCATTCTCCAAATCCTTGATGCTGTAGATGGTATCCATAACATCAAAAGTTTCTTCAAGGTTATTCCGGGCGTTTGTCCAGCCTTTGCCGTCAGTAAACCAAACAAAGGTAAAACCATCAATCGTATCAGCCTCCGCAGCAAGAGTTTTATAACTACGGGCAGTTTCATTGAGCTTGCTTCCACCACTGCCGTAGAAATTGGTTTCAATGCCGTAAATCATAGTTGGGGTTTTCACAACAAAATCAAAACGTTTTTCCATTTTGCCTTTGTTAGAAAGTGCAGAAAGGTCGATACCCCATTTATCTGTAATTTGATGTATGTACATCTCTTTGAAGTAGTTTACCCCCTTGACAAAACCAGCTTTTTTGATGAAATTTTCCACCAAATTTTCCATCAAATGACCACCACGATTTTTACGTCCATTGGAATCCAAGCCGGTTTCAACGCCGGTAACATAGTCAACGAGACTATTGATGATGTGATTTGAAAGCAAATCAAATAGACCAGTCTGCTCCATAAAATAGGAATAACGTTCATAATTGGCGCAACTTTTTGGAGGATATTTGCCGAAATCAAACTGATACAAGTACCCACCATTTTCGTCCTGGCAGTAAATTTCGTTTGCTCTGACTGCCAAGAGCAAAGGAATACACTTCAAAACTTCTGGATATTTATTGATAAGAGACTTGAAGTCATCCTTAATATTCTTAGAACCAATAAGGGAGTTAAGAATATTTAACTCTACTTTAATACCATCAACATTGTGATGGACTTTTGCAAAATCAATATAATACCCGTAGTCTGCAATGCTATCACGGAAACCGGTTAACCAGTCGTTAAAATTTCTCGCCATATTAACCCCTTCTTCCATTGAAGCCTGCTGCTGATATGATTTTAAATATATCTCGGTTAGCTTCAAGTAGTTCTTCAATAATTTTTCCGAACATATATGCGTCTGATCGATTTGTCTTTTCTTGTACCGCCAATAATTTCATTAGTACATACAAAAATTCCACGTCATATTCACCAAACATATTAAGCGAAAAATACTGCGCAATTTCAATTTCACTCTCACCGTTCTCAATTAACATTTTCAAAGTGTTAAAATCGTTATTAGTAAGGGGGACACAGGTGTTCCAACAATTTTGAACTGCTTTTAAATACCGCTTTGTGAGATATTCATTTCCTTGCATTTTTATTAAAATATCAACCACCCAATGAATATGCTTCGGCGTACGAATTCGACTTCCATCTCTCTTATATTTGATTACAATGTCGAATTTTGACAATACACCTTGAAAAACATAAATGACATAATCGTCAAAGACAAATTCTATAATTGCTTTTTGAGTGCTATTTTTTATAAGTTGTGTTCCTTCTCTTATTTTCATAGCCGTTCCTCTTAATAGTTACTAATAAGTAACTCCTTGATTTTCCCTCTTGCCTCGCTATTGCAGTTAATCATACGAGTCGCTTCAACACGCTTAATTCGATGCGAGGAATAGATGTTATCAAAGAAATCATCATCTGTGTTGGAGTTTTTGGGATCGGAATTACTGATAACTATCTTTGCACCTCTCCGATGCATATCGTCAACAAATCGTGCAAGTTCAATTTGTTCTTCATCGTTAAACAGGTTTTCGGTATATGCGGTAAAACTTGCAGTCTCGGTGATAGGACGATATGGAGGGTCGAAATAAACAAAGGTGTTTTCATCAATAAAATCTGTTGATTTTCTATAATCACCACAAACAATAGTTACGTTTTGCAGGTTCTCCGACACCGCACGAAGGTTATCCTCGCCACAAATCATCGGATTTTTATAAGAACCCATCGGAACGTTGAAAAGTCCTTTTTTATTCACACGAAAAAGACCGTTGAAACAAGTCTTATTGAGAAAAATCATCAATGTCGCTTTTTCAATATTGATGATTTCATCTCTATTGACCTTCAAATCATTAAACCGCTCACGCTTTGCAAGATAATATTCTTTTCTATGCTCAGTATCCATCGGAACAAATTCATTCTGCATAACTGCGAGCATTGCAATTAACTCATCAATATCGTCGCGAATAATGCGATAGGTATTAATAAGTTCTGCGTTGATGTCGCTGATATAAACTTCTTTCAAATCATATTTGCTTAGAATATCGAACAAGACAGCACCACCGCCGACAAAGGGCTCGGCGTATTTTGTTATTTTTCCATCTGCAAAAGGATAGTATTTTTCAATTTCGGAAAGGAGCTGACCTTTGCCGCCTGCCCATTTCAAAAATGGTTTTACCTTATTACCATTACTCTGCACATAGCGGATACTTCTCGCATCAATCGGCTTTTCGGCAGTAGTCGGGATAATCCACATATTGCCGACCATTGTGGCGTTATCGATTCGACTTTCAGAGCAAAGAACTGCAACTCGTCTTTGGGAAATCCCCCATTTAGCAGCAGCTTCTCTTGCAGACATAAATTCCATAACCACGCCTCCATATATACTAATAATATTATATTCTAAATCTCGAATAATAGCAATACGAAAATTTGTTTGTATCTTTTTTGAGACATCCGGACAATAAGGCAATCAACTATCAACGGGCTTATACTGTGTGGCCGGTTTCAGATACTTCTCCGGGGCTCCGTTAAGACTCCAATCATCATATTCCCACGGAGCATTAAATCAAGTAATCCAACTTTGACCGCTGATACATATTGTCGGCAACCTCGCTTGCCACGGCAATGGTATCAATGACAACTATCGTGCCATCGAATACCGAAGCTTCACGCAAACGGTATCCATGTTGAATTTGCAAGATAATATCTTTACTGTTCACTCCCCTTACATTTGGGGTGTGTTTCTTTGCCTGCTGCCCAGCTACGCGGAAATGAGCGGTGGCAGTCAACCGATCCCCCGAAGAGCATACTTGGCGGCATACTTTCTTTATAAATGCTGTCCACGAACACTTCCAGCGCCGGAACAGAGCTAGCGGCATGGCAGAGATTTATCGCGTCCTTCTTGCAGAATATGGATGGCTCTTTGTTGCGGGCTCCGGCGCGCTCCCAAAAAGTCAACAACAGAGGGACGCGGGAGAAGAGATCTGCCAGAGAGACCACTATTCAGGCAGAGACGACGAGCCACAGGGATTCAGCGTTACGCGCAAAGCATCGGAAGTGACTGACTCCGTTTTCATTCTAGCTAGCTTTGGCGCGGAAGGCTTTCGTTGTTTGCCTCAGGCGGGCGGAGGGAAAGCGCGTGATGACGAAAAAACGCAGGAAGGATCGGCAGGATGCCGTCAGGAAGGGGTAGCAGCGCGAGCAGGGCGCAACGCCTTCAGGCAGAGCGTCGGGCCGGATACCGGACGTGCCCCGAAGGATAGATAACAAAAGAACCCCTCGCGCGCAACGCAGCGAGGGGTTCTGGAACAATCTTTGGCAGCGGCCTACTTTCCCACATGACGTT